>JACOYM010000025.1 GCA_016181905.1 Candidatus Pacearchaeota archaeon
AGATTTAATAACATCAAGTCACCAGTTTCTTTGTTTATTGCCAAGATTATCATAGAAATCAGCTCCTTTCTATTCTGCTCAATGCTCTTTGCTCTTTTCTTAACTCCTTTAGATATAGCTTGCAAATCCAACAGGGCAACAGACTAAATTGTTTAGTCTATTGTGGGCTTCTTCGCTTCTTTGCTCTGTTTCTTTGACTCCATCAGGCATCTCCTTAAAAGTTGTAGGAAACTCAAAATAAAACATCCCTCCATCTCTTTCTATTCTTCCTGTTTCTCCTGTGTATTTTCTCATTGCTTTTTCTCCTTTTCTTTTTCTCTTTTCTAATTTTCTCTATCTGCTTTTTGCTTTTTGTTTGCTTAATGCTCGGTTTTTTCTTTCATTATTTTGTTCGCTGTTTAAAAAGAAAAATGTGTTGCGGGCTGGTTATTCTCTGTTTGTAAGCAGCTGTCTAATGCTTCAAATCTTTCTCTTTCTATGAACATCTCGCTCATCTGTCCTATTCTTTCGCTTAAGTCTTCTTCAGTGAAGAATAGGGGTTTTACTTCTTCTTGCTCTTGATTTCTCATATCCTTGCTCCTTTATTTTATCAAGTCTCCGCATAACTTCTTCTAAGAAAGGGCTTCTTTCAACTGCTCCGCCCAGAAATTTTATCCATTTGATTCAAATAAACCTCTAAACCATGCATCAGGACAATTTTTCTTAATATATTCTAATGTATGTTTTTCTATACTTAACCATAGTGCCTCAAAAATTACGGGGGGATATCCTTCTGCATCATCATTCCATCTATTCTTCATTGACGCATTAGCAATATCAATTATTAAACTTTCCATTATTAATTTTGCTTCATCAAATGAAATACCTCTTGCAATTAATTCTTCTTCACATTTTTCCCTTATAGTTTTCATCTTATCCTCCCTTATACCCTAGTTTTCCCTCTTTCTATGCCCCAGTCAAGCCTTATCAAAAGGGATTTGCCTCCCTTGAAAACATGCCCCCCAACACCGCAGCAGCACTGCTCGCTTGTTCCATCAGTGTTCTTGCAGTCTCCTAAACCATCTTTATCCTTGAAGCCTTCCCTGTGGTCATACCCGCAAGGGTCAAGATGTTTGCCTTCAAAGCAAGAATCGCAGACAGCAGACATAACACCATTGCCAAATAAATCAACCTTTTTCATTTGCTTGACTCTTTCAATAATACGATTTTTTCTTCTACTAGCTATTCCTTGCTGTACTCCATTGCTGCTGAACATTCTTATCATACAAATCATCTCCTTTTTGCCTTTTTTGTTTATTTCCATAATAATCTCTTTTGCATTCTTTTCTTAATCTTACAGCTCTTCTTTATGCGAGCCTATCCCCATAACACCCTTTTTATCCTCTTTTCTGCCTTTTCTGTAATCTCTATTATCTTTCTTATATTCCTGTTATGCTCTTTTAATAACAAGATTGAGCTTTGCCCCAGCATAACTCCGGATGATATTATCACATTTTTGTTTATTCCAGCAAGGAGCTTTGGGAGTTCTGGTTCATAAATTTTATCAATCTGCTTTTCTGTTCTCATTTTTTATTCCTCCTCTTGTTTATTGCCTTTTCCTTATCAATTTAATCCCATATCTTTATAGTATTTGCTTCCGAGAATCCTTATTTATCTCAACTAAGGAATTAACTTCACACTCTACCTGTATGCCGTCCACCTTAACCCTAAAAATTGGGTCCTTGCACTTAATAAGAGCACATCTTATTTCCTTCTCTTTCCGAGATGAGAAATAGTTGTAGCGGTAATGAATCTTGCTGTTAATAAGGGCGCACATCTCTGTTAGAAGAGATAGACCACTCCGTCTACACGCCCCAACACGAAAAAGCCTTCTTACTCCTGATTTTTCTAGAACAAAGGCAAGATAAGCTGTCCCTTCAGTACAATTTAAAACTACAGAGAGGGGCGCTCCTTCCATTATCCTTGGTATACGCTTCATTTTTCTCCTCCTTTTTATTTTTCTATTCTGTTTTCTGCCCTTTGTTTGTTCTGGCAGGTTTATTCCTTCAATGTTGCAGGTTGTAACGCAGTTTGAGCCCTATTGTCATGGCATATTATCCTATACTCATAGTATATGCCATTGTCTGCTTCGTATTTCAAGCCAAAGCAATAAACTACAAAAGCAGAAATTGTTAATATTATGAAGGAAATTATTCGGCATAATTTCCATTTGCCCTTTCCTATTGCGCATGCTGCCAAAGAATAAGCAGACATTAACAAAATCACCAAAATAATTAAGTAAATATTCATCTTGCTCCTCCTTTTCTTTTTGCTCAATGCCCTCTTTCCTTCAGCTTTAAGAAGCTGTTCTCTCTCTTTTAATTAAAACCTACAAGATTCACGACTCTGTTATCTTCACTTTTCCTGCCTCAAACCATGCTAAGAACACCTTGTAATTAATTGAATTTCCAAACTGAACGCAGGGAGACCTAACCAGCCTTATATTTTCAGGGCTGCAGCCGATATGGCTTGCTATCTCATTCCGTGCTTTTGCCTCTGCTTCCTCTATGCTGCTGAAAGGTTTCATATTGTTTGTCCTTATCATCTCATGCCCTGCTTCAGCATATATTTCTACCTTATAATATGCTGTTTTCATTGCTTATTCACCATCTCCTCTCGCTATTTTATTCTCCGCCCCCTCTGATTAAAATCCAAAGCTGAGCAGCATTCCGGCAATGCTGATTAAAGAGCCTATAACACCAATTATAATTATTATGCTTCCCTTGACCTTTTCAAAGTTCAATAAAAGCATGTCAATAAAAAGCACCGCTACGCCAACAAAAATCAGGGTCATATTCATTTTATCTCACCTTCCTGTTTTAACTGCTTCTTGCTTTTTGTTTTTAACAGCCTTTTATAAAGATATAATGGGCCTCTTGTCTCCTAATTCACGGATTTTGTCGCACAAAAACAACACCGGTTTGATTAACCAGAATATAACACCAATGCATGTTCCAATTATGCACCCAACAACCTGCAGAGGTGACAACCGGAAAAAAACTGCACATATAACAAACAGCGCAACTAACAGCCCGATTATTGCATACAATATTATCATTTCATTCCTCCTTTTCTTATTTTAAGCCCAAGGTTACGCAATCTGTATAATCCTGGAATGATTATCTAACATCATTCTTTAAAAATAACAACTACAATCCATACCACTACTATCACTAAGCTAATAAAAGTTGTGATTATTAGTGGCTTAATACTATGATAAACAAGTGAATATAAACCTCCGAATATTGTCAAAACGAATGGTACTGGTATTAGGTCTTCTAAAAAATCTGGATAAGTTTTCATTTCATCCTCCTTTTCTCTTTATTCTGCTCTCTTTTCTAACTTCTTAATATACTCTTGGCTGTTTTTTGTTTATTTTGCTGTGTTTTTGGCTTTCTGTTTTCTCATCTCTACAGCTGCTAATAAAGCAAGAGGAAGAAACATCCAAAGTGCCACAACTAACACAATTATAAGTTCCTGCTTCTTTGTGAGATGAAAAAAAGCCTGTCCTAAAGATGCGCTTAAGCCTAGGAGTATTGCAGAACATAACACAAGATTTATAACCCCAAATACAAATATTGATTTAAGTAAGATATCTTTCATTTTCTTATCCTCCTTTTTCAAATTTTGCCCTTACCTTTAGATAAATCTTATTGCCCTATTCTGTTCACATAGAATCTCACAAGTGCAAGGCACGGGATGCTCATAATAATAACAAACCACAATATGAGAAGGAATATATCAATATTCCTAAGCTCTTTTTGCTGCCATAATCTATGCCCCAACCCGCCTCCAAATATCACGGCAATAACTGAAAAAAGACCTATTAATAATTCTAACCATTTCATTTACCATCCTCCTTTCTAATAATTACCTTTCAAAAAACATGATAGCCAGCAGGCGGTTATTACAGCAATGATGATATTATTATAGTTGCGAATATATCTGCTCTGCTTTTTTATCTCCCTCCTCTCAGTATTCCATTCTCTTTTCAGTTTTATCCATATGCCACCCCCTTAACTAGACATATTGTTTATTCTCTTCCAGATCTCAAGAGATGAGCTAATCAGCAGCAATATTGAGAATATCACCATTGGAGATGACCTTAATAAATAAATACCCTCAAAGTTGCACTCCTTTAAGTTTAAGAGTATTATTAATATAAATACAACTGCGAATACTATAAGCATTACCAGTATCCCACATATCAAAGTTTCTATAATGTGTTTCATAAGCCTTTTCTCAGAATCATTCATTCTACCCCCTCCTTTTTTCATTCCTCCTCCAGTTTTATCTTTTTAACTTAAACCTATCTTAATGCAAGTGGGCGCTTATAATCGCTATTAT
>JACOYM010000026.1 GCA_016181905.1 Candidatus Pacearchaeota archaeon
TGATTATAACAGCCCTTTTGTTTTTTGGCATAAATATAAATCTTAAGCTATCACTCATTTTTTCTCTTTTGTTCATTTTCATAGCCTCATTTGTCTCAATATGGAAGAGTTATGACAAGAAATTTGTAAAAATCTGAAAATGTTCTATTTAATTGGATTGGGATTAAACGTGAAAGGCATAAGCATTGAAGGGCTGGAAGCAGTGAAAAAATGCCAGAAGGTTTATTTGGAAAGCTACACAGTTGATTTTCCTTACAGCGTTGAGGATTTAGAGAAAGAGCTGAAGGCAGGGGTTATAAAGCTGAGCAGGGAGCAGGTGGAAAGCGAAAGGTTTTTGAATGATGCAAAGCAGGAAGATATCGCCATGCTTGTTTATGGCTCGCCTCTTGCCGCGACGACTCATATTTCATTGCTTCTGAAATGCAAAAAAGAGAATATTTCTTATAAAATAATTCATTCTGCATCTGTTGTTGATGCAATCGCAGAGACTGGGCTTCAGCTATACAAGTTTGGCAGGACAGCAAGCATGCCAAAATGGCAGCGAAATTACAAGCCAGAAAGTTTTGTAAGCATAATCAAGGAAAACATAAAAATCAAAGCCCACACGCTGCTGTTGGTTGATATTGGCATGCCTTTTTCTGAGTCATTAAAACAATTGATTGAAGCAGCCGAGCGAAATCAAAAAAACAATGTGCCACCACACCTTAAAAGGTGTGGTTTGCAAGGGCACTTGTTTTTAGGATGCTCCGAAATTAAAAGCAGTAAACTACGACCCCCTTCTAAAGAATGTGGTTTTAATTTCGGACATAAAGAAAACAAAATGAGCCTTAAACTTGATAAGGTTGTTGTATGCTCGCGAATGGGAACCAAGGAGCAGGACATTTTATATAATGATATTTCCAAGCTGAAAAAGAAAAAGGTAAAATCGCCTTTCTGCATCATAATCCCCGGCGAACTGCATTTTATAGAGGAAGAGGCATTGAGAAGATTTAAAAATTAGAATCCTTTAGTCTGAACATGTATGATTTCAAAAAAACAGAGGCTGATGTTTTGAAGTTCTGGAAAGAGAAAAGAATTTATGAGAAGTCCAGGGAGAAGAATAAGAAAGGCAAAAAGTTCTATATGATGGATGGCCCTCCTTATGCAAACGGAAATATACACATGGGGCATGCCCTGAACAAGACTCTTAAAGATATTGCCATGCGGAGCCGAAGGATGCAGGGATTCAATGTTTTTGACAGGGCGGGCTATGACACCCATGGGCTGCCGATTGAATATCAGGTTGAGAAAGAGATTGGAAGCAAAACAAAGAAAGACATTGAGAAATTCGGGGTTAAAAGGTTTATTGAGCGATGCAAGGAATTTGCAACCCAGTTTATAGGGCTAATGAACTCCCAGTTTGAAGATTTGGGCGTGTGGATGGATTTCAAAAATCCCTATTTGACTTTAACTCCCGAATACATTGAAACTATATGGGAGACATTTAAGGTTGCTGAAGAAAAAGGGCTGCTTTATCTGGGGAAATACCCTGTTCATGTCTGCCCGAGATGCGAGACAGCTGTCGCATACAATGAGATAGAATATGCAAAACAGGATGACGCTTCTGTTTTTGTAAAGTTCCCTCTTAAGGAAAAGAGGAGCACATTTTTGATAATTTGGACAACTACTGCATGGACCCTGCCGGGAAATACAGGAGTGATGGCAAATCCTAATTTTGCTTATGCAGAGATTGAGTTAAGCAATGGAGAGAGATGGATTATGGCAAAAGAGCTGGTGCCAAAGTTAATGGGGCTGTTTAATTTAAAATATGCAGTTAAAAATGAATACAAGGGAAAGGAGATGGAAGGCTGGGAATATGAAAATCCGCTTTATAAACATTTAAATCTTAAAACAAAAAATGCATACAAGGTTGTTCTGTCTGGAAGGTATGTAAATCTGGAAGAGGGAACTGGGCTGGTTCATTGCGCTCCAGGGCATGGAAAAGAGGATTATGAGGTTGGGAAAGAATATGGCCTGGACATGCCCTCTCCTGTGGATATTTCTGGAAATTTAACAGGGGAGGCAGGCAGGTATGCTGGAAAAAAGGCAAGGATTGTTGACGAAGATATTATAAAGGATCTGGAAAAAGATGCCTTTATTGCCCACAGGCTGAGATACAGCCATGATTATCCATTATGCTGGAGATGCAAGTCTCCTTTGCTGATGATTTCCCAGCCGCAATGGTTTTTGAAGATTTCTGAGATACAGAAGAAAATATTAAAAGAGAATGAGGAAACGAATTGGGTTCCTTCATGGATGAAACTGAGAATGAAGGCATGGCTTGAGGGAATTTCAGACTGGCCTATTTCAAGAAAGAGATATTGGGGCGCTCCTTTGCCTATATGGCTATGCGAAAAATGTGATGAGAGGAAGGTTGTTGGAAGCATAAAAGAATTGGAGAAACTATCAGGAAAAAAGGTTAGGGATGTTCACAAGCCAGAGATTGATGGGATAACATTGAAATGCAAATGCAATGGGAAGATGAAAAGGGTGGAAGAGGTTTTAGATGTCTGGTTTGATTCGGGTGTTTCAAGCTGGGCTGCGCTGAGAAATTATGGCAACAAAGATAATTTTGAAAAATTCTGGCCGGCTGACTTGAACATAGAAGGAAAAGACCAGGTGAGGGGCTGGTGGAATTCCCAGTTTATACTCTCTCAGATAAGGTTGGGCAAAAAGCCATTTGAAAATATCCTGGTGCATGGGATGATTCTTGATCTGGGAAAGAAAAAGATGTCCAAATCTTTGGGAAACATAGTTTCGCCCCAGGGCATAATTGACAGATACGGGAGGGATTATATGAGATATTATTTTGCCAGGGTTTCAAAAGGAGAGGATATTGCCTTTGATGAAAATGAATTTCTGAATGTAAGAGAGTTTTTCAGGGTCCTGGTTAATATCAATAATTTTATAAGCCAGTTAGAGCCAAAAAAATCAAGATTAGAGATAGAAGACAAATGGATTCTGTCAAGGTTTAATTCCTTTAAGAAGAAGGTTGCGGATTATTATGGCTCCTGCAAGTTTCCGGAGGTGATGCAGGAACTGGAGAACTTTTTGATTTTTGATTTAAGCAGGACATATATACAGGCTATAAGAGAAAGGGCAGATGAAACTTATGAAATTCTGGATGAAATGCGAAATGATTTACTAAAGCTTATTTCTCCTGTATGCCCTTTCATAACAGAGAGCATCTGGCAGGACTTGAGGAATAAGAAAATTGTGAAAGAAGAATCAATCCATCTCTCGCAATGGCCAAAATATGACGAGAAAAAGATTGACAAAAAGCTGGAGTCATTGTTTGAGGCTGCGTTAAAAGTTATAGAAAAAGGCCTGGCAGAAAGGGACAGGCTGAAGATTGGGTTAAAATGGCCTTTGGCAAAAGCTGTTGTTGAAACAGATAAAAAATTAGGCAAGGAGCTTCAGGATATTATAGCAAGGCAGTTGAATGTCAAGAAAATAGAATTGAAAGAAACAAAGAAATCTGAATTGAAGGTTGAGTTTGACACAAAGCTGACAGCAGAGCTTGAGGCAGAGGGCTATGCGAGGGAAATCTCAAGGGCTGTGCAGGCAGAAAGAAAAAAGGCAGGATTAGTAAAGACAGATGTCATAGAGCTTTTGATTGTTGCTGATAACGCTTTGTTGAGTATGCTGAAGCCGCAGGAAAAATTCATAAAAGAAAGGACAAATGCAAGGGCATTGGAGATAACAGCAGATGCAGGCAGCAAAAAGAAATACTCAAATGAGAAGGAGTTTGATGTTAAGGACAAGAGGATAAGGGTATTGTTCAGCAAGGTTTAATTATCTCCTAAACATATTCAATTTTTGGTATTTTGGGATATTTTTTTCTCAGTTCAGAACATTCTGGTAAAGCCCATTCTAAATTCTCTTTTGTCCAATCTTGCCTGTCAGATGTTACCAACACAATCTCATTTTCTTGGTGATATTGAACTCCTGAAGCCAGTATATTAGCATCTGAATGATTTTTAGTATATGTAAATAAACTACTTTTTAACTTAAAATTAATATCCTTAATTGTTATTGCCTTTTTATCTATCAATTTTTGAACAAAAAAATTAATCCTAAACTCAAACACCCTTTGAAAATTATCTAAAAAATCAATAAAGTCTTCATTGCTAAACCTCTCGGTTTCTTTTAAAGATAAAAACTTTTGTATTCTGGTAACATCTTGGTTGTATAATTCTTTTGTTTTAATTTCGTAATTTTCATCTTTAAGCTTATTTTTTATTTCATTAATAATAATTCTCATTCTTTTAATTAATGAAGGCAAATCTCTATCTAAAACA
>JACOYM010000027.1 GCA_016181905.1 Candidatus Pacearchaeota archaeon
TTGCTATTTTTGTTTAACAAGCTTTTTAAATCTTTATAATCTGCAGTTTTTGTAATTTGCACTCAACACCATGGACTCTGGGGCACGCCTGCAAACATTATATTGGATTGGCATGGTTATTTAGAATAATTTAAAAATTCTTGCCGCGATTTATTAGCAGATAGCTTAAATCTTTTTTTCTAGGAAGTTACTCAGCCCCTTTACCTCCAGAACTATAAATGGACCCGAAGGGATTTGAACCCTCGACACCCGCATTAAGAGTGCGGTGCTCTAACCAGGCTGAGCTACGGATCCTTGGAAAAATGAAGAAATGTGAATTTAAAAAGATGTTGGAAAATTGCAATGCACAGAATAATTACCTGTACTCTCTCCAGGTATGGTTGCATTTTGTGCACCTGAAAAAGCGGGTTTCTGTTTCGTCTGCTGAGCGAGTCTGTGCGCTCCAGAAGTAAGCCTCCCTGTTTCCGCACTTAGGGCAGATAGTGGAAACAACAGGAAAAACATCTGTGTCCTTTTCTTTTATAACGCCGATATCTGCTTTTTTGCCTTGTTTTTCAGATGCTTCAATCTTTACTTTGCCCTTGGCAGAATAGCTGCATTTAGCGCATCCAAAATTCTTTCTTTTTTCTATAAGAACACTTCCACACCTTGGACAAAACTCCATTTTTTCTTCGTTTTTATTTTTAATTCTTGATTGCTATTTTTGTTTAACAAGCTTTTTAAATCTTTATAATCTGCAGTTTTTGTAATTTGCACTCAACACCATGGACTCTGGGGCACGCCTGCAAACATTCAGTTGCTTTGAATTATAATCTCCTTTTGTTGCTAATGGATTAAGGCTTATTGCCCTGTGTATTATAGGGCGCTTTGATACTGCCTCTTTATTTGTTTGGAATATTATAACATCTCCGAGTTTGATTTCACTTCTTTTGGAAACAACAATAATGTCGCCCATCTTCATTCCTGTATTGTACTTGAATCCCTGAAACTGATCTTTTGTTATGTTTCTTTCATTATACCATGCTCCGTAATCACGCCACCAGCCTTCAAACTCCCCAAGAAATCCCGGGTGATTCATTGAGCAGCTTTCAATAACAACAAAGGGCAGTGTAGAGCCTGTTGCAAATGATGCCAAGGAAAAGAACACAACTCTTATGAGTATGAATGCTAAAATAAAAAAGACAACCCAGCTCCAAATGCTGTCAGAGTTCCAGAGCCATTTCCAAAAATCTTTTATATTTCTTATCTTAAACTCTTTTTTACCCTCTTTCATTTTTAAGATAGAATCTGGAGATTTATAAATATATACTAAATTAATTTTTCTGCACATAATCTCTTTGCATTATTGTGCAACCCTCTCTTAATCATGCGCAGAGATTAGTTTATGTGCAAAGCGCATACCGAAATCTTTTTAAAGTATACATTTATTGTGTATACATAAAATGTATACAGAAGTTAGAGGTAAAATATGAAAGACATATTTGAGCAGAAGGTTTTGTGCAGCAATTGTGACAGGGTCATGAGCAGGATTGAAATTGTCAAAAACGGCTTTGCAGTGAGGGCATTGCAATGCACGAAGTGCGGCCAGAAGATAATTCATCCGGCAGACATGCAGGAATACAATAACTTTATGAGCCTTAAAAATAAGGTTTTTAAAGTGAAAATGCGAATAGTTGGGAATAGCTATGCTGTAAGCATTCCAAAAGAGATTGTTAATTTTATGAGAGAGCAGGATAGGATTATGGACAATATGGTAAGATTATGCTTTAATGAGGCAAAGAAATTGAGCCTGATGTTTGGAGAAGCAGATGGTGAAGAGAATAAAAAGATAGGAAAAGAAATGGATAAGGAGGCAGAATAAACTTAATATGAAACAAGAAACAAGCGCCAGGTTAAAGGTTGTGGAGGCATTGCAGGATGATGCATACAAAGGCATAGCAAGGATAGACACAGAGGTTATGAGAGAGCTTGGCCTGAAAAGAGGAGATGTTGTCTCTATTAAAGGCAACAGGGAAACAATAGCCATTGTTGACAGGGCGTATCCTGCTGATATTGGGGAGAAGATAGTCAGGATAGACGGCATAATAAGAAGAAATGCAAAGACAGGCATTGGAGAGGTTGTTGATGTCAAGAAGGTGGAGATTAAGGAGGCGAAGAAGGTGACTATTGCGCCATCCCAGAAGGGCATAATGATTCAAGGTGACCCCGAAAGCATGAAGCGCGGGCTGCTTGGAAGGGCGGTAGTTAAAGGCGATATTGTTGTTTTAGGAGGAGTTCAAAGAAGAAGGGACCTGATGTCCGAGGGGTTTGAGGATATTTTTGGAGACTTTTTAGGTGAGGCACTGGGCAATTTTGGCTTTGGCGGAATACAGCAGATTAGATTTTTGATTGTTTCAACAAACCCTAACCAGCCATGTGTGATTACAGAGAATACTGAGATGGTTTTGAGCCCAAAGGCTGTTGAGGTTTCTGAAGAAAAGATTCTGGAGGTGACATACGAGGATATTGGCGGATTGACAGAAGAGGTTAAGAAAATTAGGGAGATGGTAGAATTGCCTTTGAAGCATCCTGAGATTTTCTTAAAGCTTGGCATAGAGCCGCCAAAGGGTGTTTTGCTGCATGGGCCGCCTGGAACAGGAAAGACATTGCTGGCAAAGGCGGTTGCTAATGAAAGCGAGGCTAACTTTATTTTGCTGAATGGCCCAGAGATTATGTGTGTTGATGGGGAAACACCCATACTTACTAATCCTAAAGGATATGTTAAAGCTGAAGAGATTTATAAGCAAGAAGGAGATGTTGAGAAATTCAGAAATTATGATGTTAAGAAATTAAAAGAGCCTGTGTCTACCTATTCATTTAAAGACGGAAAGATAGAAAAAGCGCATATAACCCACACTACAAAATTAGTTGCAAACTCTTACAGCCTAAAGTTAAGCGATGGCAATGAGATTAACGTTTCTGAGAACCAGCCATTCTTGGTATACAGAAATGGAAACCTTGTTTGGGAACCTGTTAAAAATATTAAAATTAAAGATTTTGTCGCTAGGCTGAACAAGATTGATATGAAAGAAGAAAGTCATCATGTGTCATTTGAGGAGTTTCAAAAGAGTTTTGATTTGGCTGAGAAAGATGGAAGATATGCACTAAAAAGCAAAAATCTTTCTAGAAGCAATTTTATTAAACTTCCTAGGGAGACAAGTCCTGAGCTTCTTGAGATTCTTGGGCTGGTTGTTTCAGACGGGAATATAAGCGAGAAAGGAGATTCTATTGGATTTTATAATAATAACGTAGATTTGAGTAATAGATTCAAGTATTTAATGAATCGTGTTTTTGGAATAAGCAGTTTTAAAGAAAAAAATGAGGTGGGTTGTTTTGGCGTTATTATTTATTCAAAGTTATTAGTTGAGTATTTCAGGTTATTGGGCTTTTCTTATGGCAAGAAAGAAGCAGTTCCAAGTTATTTCTTTAACCTTCCGATACCAGAGGTGCAAGCTTTTATAAGAGGATACTTTGACGGGGATGGAACAGTTTCTAGATTAAAAATTAAGAATATGATTTATCCAACCCCTGTTCTGTACAGCGTTAATAGAGATTTTCTAATGCAATTGCAATCATTAATGCTGTTAAAATTAGGAATTCAGTGCAGAATAAAAGAGCACAATACCCCAAAAGGATTGATGCATAAATTGGTTGTCAGAGGCAATGAAGGCAGAGTTAGGTTTTTAGATATTGGAGCAGTAAGCAAACATAAATTAGAAAGGCTGCAGGAAATAAAAAAGGTTTTAAGAATAAAAGAACATGAGAATATCCCCCATCCAAGCCTGTTAATTGGAGAGATAAAAAGATTGCCTTATAAAAAGTATAGAAATAAAGACTATTATGTTTATAAAACAGGAAATGCCACAAAACACTCTTTAAAAGTTTTATATAACCTTGCTTCAGAAAATAATCTCTTAAACCCAGCTATCCAGCAAGAATTTGATTTATTGAACAGAGAAGATATATCCTGGGAAAGAGTTGAAAATATAGGCAGAACAGGGCCGAGAGAGCTTTATGACTTTACAGTCGATAAAGATAGTTTTGTTGGAGCTCCTTATTTTTTAATGCATAATTCAAAGTTTTATGGAGAGAGCGAGAAAAGAATCAGGGATATCTTTGAAGAGGCGGAAAAGACAGCACCTGCTATAATATTCATTGATGAGATAGACGCTATAGCCCCAAAGAGAGAGGAAAGTTATGGAGAGGTTGAGAGAAGGGTTGTTTCTCAATTGCTTACAATGATGGATGGGCTGAAGACAAGAGGAAAAGTGGTTGTTATAGGGGCAACTAACAGGCCGAATGCGCTCGACCCTGCGCTAAGAAGGCCCGGAAGGTTTGACAGGGAGGTTGAAATAAATGTTCCTGACAAAGATGGCAGGCTTTCTATACTGAAGATACACACAAGAAACATGCCTATAGAGCATTGGGATAGTGTCATTGCTGGGAATATAATGCTAATGAAATTACAATCTTTCAATAAAGAAACAGAAGGAAAAATAGAGAATATTAATGAAAAAATAAAAGACATTAGCCAAAAAATAAATAGAACTAAAAAAGAATTAGAAGAGAAAAATAAGGAATTAAAGGAACTAGAAAATTCTAAAAGATACAGCGAGGAAAATACACTTTCTAGAACACTCAGTAAAATTCGTTTTACCAAAGATGAACTTTCTTTATTAAGAGAAAGAATTGAAAAAGACGAGACTCTTGGAGAGGAACATAGAAAAAAAATAGAAAAACTGAAAAAAGATATAATCAAGATATTAGCTAGAAAAGGACAAATAGATCAGGATAAAAAGCTTTTAGAAAAAGTTGTAAAAGAGGTAGAAGAATTAAAACATCAATTAAAAATAAGATACAGCGAAATAAAAGATAAGGAGCTTAATGATATTATTAAAGATTTGGTTGAGACAGAAGTTGTTTCTGAAAATTATTTTTCTGATGTAAATAAAGAATCTAAATTAAAATTATTTGAGGAGCTTGCCGCAATCACGCACGGATTTGTCGGAGCTGATATCTCTGCCTTGGCAAAAGAGGCTGCAATGGCCGTTCTTAGAAAATCACTGCCAAAATTTAATCTTAAGGAGGATGAGCCATTATCAGAGGATGTTTTAAAGGAGCTGAAGGTTACAGACGCTGATTTTAAAGAGGCATTGAAAACAGTAAGGCCTTCTGCTATGAGGGAGGTATTGGTTGAAACACCAAATGTAAAATGGAATGATGTTGGCGGGATGGATAGCGTAAAGCAGGAATTAAAAGAGGCAGTTGAATGGCCTTTGAAATACCCCGGCTCATTTACCAGAATGGGCATAAGGCCGCCAAGAGGAATTTTGCTATACGGGCCGCCTGGAACAGGAAAGACATTGCTGGCAAAGGCGGTTGCAAAGGAGAGCGAGGCTAATTTTATACAGGTAAAAGGCCCAAGCCTTTTATCAATGTGGGTTGGAGAGAGCGAAAAAGGCGTCAGAAAGATTTTTGAAAGGGCAAGGCAGGTTGCTCCATGCATAATATTCTTTGACGAGATAGATGCTCTTGCAGCAAGACGCGGTGTTGAGGCTGGAACAAGGGTGATGGAGCAG
>JACOYM010000028.1:0-1719 GCA_016181905.1 Candidatus Pacearchaeota archaeon
CAAGGCGCCGTGTTTATTGTATTTGATAACCACTCCCTTGGTGATGTCTCCTTTTTTTAATTTTCCCTCAAATTCCTTCCAAGGATTTTCCTTAAGAGCTTTAATAGAAAGCGATATCTTGCCGTCTTTTATTTCGATTACTCTAGTGCGGATCTTATCTCCTATTTTAAACATTGCGCGGGGATTTTCCACCAGTCCCCAATCAAGCTCGGAAATATGCACCAAGCCTTCCAGCCCGTCTTCCAGTTTTACAAATACCCCAAAATCAACCAGTCCCGCCACGGTGCAGTCAAGATCTTGGCCGATAGCGTATTTGCTCAGAATTTCTTTTTTCTCTTCAGGGTTATTATCCTTTTCCGAGAATATTAGCTTGCCTTCTTTAGGCAATGTGGAAATAATCATCACGGAAATTTGCTGTCCAACCAGTTTTTTTAATTCTTTTAGTATTTTATCTTTATCGGAGTCCAATACTCGGGGATAATGATCAGCTTTAAGCTGAGACGCAGGCAGGAATCCCTGAATGCCCTGCCATTCCAAAATTAGTCCTCCCTTATTTGCCTCTTTTATTTCCAAACTTATTACTGTTTTTTCTTTTATCGCTTAAAGAGCAGTAATAACATCCAATCTTGCAGATGCCAGAAATAAACAAAACAAGCTTTCTGCCCTTAACGCAGTATTTGCATCCATTCGCAATGCCATTCAAGCAATAAGAATCAAATCTGGTTCTTTGCAGTTTCATAGAAAAAAGTAATAACCTGGGTTTAAAAATCTAATACTCTTTTTTAATAAGGCTCTAATGTCCTCTTTTTACTTTTTAGGCTTTCTTTTTATCCATCTCGTGCCTGTAATTATGATATTTCACCAAATCACTAAGAGGTATAGAACAGGGCATTGAATTAATTATGGCATGATAATTTAAATTTATTGAATTTCCAGATTGCAATGGTTTTTTAGTTTGAATCCCTGCCTTGCTCTCGCGAAGTTTTTCTAATTTTTTATACATTTCTTCAGGTTCCATTTAAGAAATAAAAAACCTTGGTTTATAAAGATTATTTGGTTGTAAAATGATTATTGAAGGATATAGAAACTATAGAAGAAATAATCTTTATTTCTTCAAAGCCATCCTGTGCACGATAACATCCTTCTTTTTTCCGCCAACCTCATCTTTCTTTTCCTCTGCCTCTTTTTTCTCTTCAGGCTTCTCTTCTGCCTTTTCTTCAGCTTTCTTCTCCTCCACCTTCCCCTTTGCCTTTGTTTCTGCCTCAATATTCTTCTTTTCTCTTTCTATGTCATACCTTACCTTTTCAGGTATTTCAGCTAATTCAACATAAATCTCTCCGTTCTTGAGCTTCTTTGCCTTAACCTTAATTTTAGCAGGTGGATTTTTAATCCCTTTAAACCAAATCTCATGATTAAGAAATTTGTCTATTTTCACTTTTCTTAAATCCCTTCCCTCTGCTCTCATATGCCTTGCCAAGAATTCCTTTATGCTTTTTATTGCCTTGTTTGCCCTCTTATATCCAGGCACCTTTGCGCATTTTCTTCTCAATGGGATAATATATTCTCTTTCAAGCACAATATCAGATTTTTCCTCTGCCATTTTTCAACCTTAACCAAGATGGTCCTTCCTCATTCTTCTTGGCTTAATCTTCAGCTTTGTTTGCCTCCAGTTCCTTCTCACCCTTGTCATATTGCTTGGGTGCACCCTCTTTCCCATGC
>JACOYM010000028.1:1737-6047 GCA_016181905.1 Candidatus Pacearchaeota archaeon
CCGTCCAAAATGGCGCCCATTTTGTTCTTCTTGCATATTTTGCAAGTTTAATCTTTCTCTGCTGTTTTTTCTTTTTTCTTGATGCCATCTTCTGAATCTTGTTTTATTTGCTTTATGCTGGTTTGTATTTATTTTACACTCTCCAAAAATGCAATTCCATTTTTTGTCAATTGCCTGCCCTTTTTCTTTCCTTTTGCCTGCTCAATAAGCCCTGCTTTTTCAGCCTGCTGAAGTATCAGTCTTATTATCTTGCCAGAGCCTTTTTTGAATCTATTTGGCTTTGCCCCTCTTTTCTGCGCCCCGCCATATCTTGTCCTTAATCTGCCCACTCCAACTATCTTTTTGATGTATATCTGCCTGATTATGCTTGCTGCTCTTTTGTGCCAAAAATCCCCTTCAAATGGCGGCCTTTGTTTTGATACGCCTGTCTTAACAAAAAAAACCCATTCAGGTGCCTCAAACTCAGGCATCTTTTTCAGTTCCTCAGCTAGCTTTTTATTGTATTCTTCTCCTGATATATCATAAACCGCCATTTTTACAGATTTTATTTATTATTTAATATCCCCCTATCTACAGCCGTGCTTTGCAGCACTAGAATGGCGCAAGCGCCATTAAGCTTGAATTAAAGGAGAAAACATGGTTTATAAGGCTTTTTATTTGCCTTGCCTCTAGCACATTTTTCATCTTACATCTCTTCTCCATTTCTTCAGAAAGATTGTGAAGCCAACAACCTTATAAGTATAGTTTTTCCCAAGCTGTTCTATTATCTTCTCAGCAGTCTCTTGAATATTCTCTCTGTCATGCCCAGCGCTTTTCAGCAAAACAATCTTGCTATTCTCCCGGTTAATGAAAATGTTTTTAATGAGCTGAATCACGCCAGGGGTTGCGCCATTCTTGCCTATCTGTATTGTTGCAGGCGGCCTTTTCATTTTAAATCTTTACCCCTCCTGGTGGCAGTGCCTGCAGGATTTCCTGCTTTGTGAAAATTGTTTTTTTAAATTTCTTTTCCAGATACTTAAATTTTTCTTTAAGCATTTTTTCAATGATTTCTGCGGCTCTTTCTTTGCCCATCCTGCCCTGCTGTATTTCTAAGATTTTCTCAGCTGCCGCGCTTTCAGGCACGCATCTAAGCTTGTTCATCTGAACGCTTAAAAATAATCTTAATTTCACATTTTTTTCCTGCACTTTTCCCGCCACTCCAAATGTTCCGGTTTTCATATTTTTTTCTTTGCATATCTGTTCTGTCATGAAGACATTCACCTTTGCTTTTTTCCTGCCATCTCTCCATGCCCTTGAGAAGCACGCTGTGAAAATTGCAGTTTCCTCAATGTCCTTTTCATTGATGTTTTTTATATGCGCAAGAATCACAGAAAAAGGAGAGCCGGGCTCTTTTGTATGTATGGTAATATAATTCTTTTTGGTTTTCAAAATCTCCTTCATCAAACTTTCATTCTGCTCTGCGCTTTTGCCTCCAATAACCAGCTTCCCAGAGGAGGTTATAAACCATCTATATTCCTTGTATTCCTTAAATAATCCAAGCATCATAAATAATATAGAAAAAAGGCATTTTTATATTTAACATTTACTCACGCAGCAAGTCTTGCTAAATCCCTAAACTCTTTTGACCGCCTGTCCCCGTTATTATACTTATCAAATGCTTCTTTTATCCATAGGTCATATGGTACTTTTTATTCTATTCTCTTTTAGTTTTTAAACTTCAGAATTCCACCCATCTATGATGGGTGGTTTAGATAATGTGTGGAATTCTGACAGTGCTCAAGAACCACACAAAGTGTGGCATGTCAAAAACTGAAAGTTTTTGAACACTACCAAAAATTCAACCCAACAGAATTTTTGGAGAATTCATGCCACCTGTCTTTGACAGGTGGTTCTTGACATATTCATCAACAATTTTCAGGCATCGTTTTTTATTCGCAAATTTTAGTTTTTTGTATGCCTCTTTGAAAGGAAGCCATTTGTAATTATTATGCTCCAGCCTGTCTATTCTCACTTTTGCTTTTTTTGTTTCTATTAAAAACAACCTCCATTCCATGCCCTTAATTCCAGGCCTGTCTGCCAATTTTCTTGGATAATTGAATTTTCCTTTTATGCGCATGTCAATAATCCCTGCTGGCTTTAAGCCAGTTTCCTCTTTCAACTCTCTTTTTACTGCTGTTTTGTTTGTCTCGCCTTTCTCAATTCCTCCTTTTGGAAACTCCCAGCCACGCCAATGCAAGGTGCGGTGAAGAAGCAGGTATTCAGTCTTGCCAGTTCTGGATTTTGCATATACAGCAAGAAAAACGCCTTTGCGATATCTGTTTCTCATTTTGCCTGTTTTAGTCTGCCTTTTCAAATTTTTCCAAAGCCTCTCTTAGCTCCAAGTGATTTTTTGAATACTCCTTTAAGCTTATTCCCTGCATTGTTGCTTCTATAGCTTGCCTCGCTGCTCTTGCTCCTGCCATGCTGCCAGAAGGATGCCCATGAATTCCACCGCCGCATTGCAGAATAATATCCTTGCCTAGATGTCTAATTAAATATGGAAAATGCCCGGGATGCAATCCGCCAGAGCAGACTCCTAACACCGGCTTAATTCTATGCCAGTCTTGTTTTAATCTCAATTGAGTCTCCCTCACGCTATCTTTTTCTATTTCTTCTTCCAATTCATGCACATCTGATATGCTGCCTTCAAGCTTTCCTATGCCTGTTCCGATATGCAGGGAATCTACTCCTATAAGCCTTGCAAAATCAGCTAAAACAATCATTCTTATTCCATGTTTAGGATTGCGCGTCATGGCGGCATGCATTGCCCTATGCGCATGTATAGCTAATTTCAGGTTGGCATTTCTTAGTGTTTGCAGGCCTGCAAAGCCGGCAGTTATTATGTCAACCATTATGAATTTTCCTCCTAGCTCCTTGACAAGCTGTGCCCTTCTAAGCATCTCATTTGTCTCTGCTGTGACATTGACAAGATATGCCTTTCTCTCCCCTGTTTCCTCTTCTGCCTTATTAGCCTTTTCTAATGTTCTTGCAACTCTTTCTTCAAACTCATTGAATTTTTGGCTTGCTAAATTTTCATCGTCCTTAACAAAGTCGCATCCTCCAATCCAGCTTTCATAAGCGGATTTCGCATGGTCCTTTGTTTTTAGTCCAAGCTTTGGCTTTATTATAGTGCCAAGCAAGGGCCTGTTTTTAATCTTCATGATTTTTCGTATCCCCTTTGTCCCAAAAACCGGGCCCTTAAATCCTTTGATTATTGACTTTGGAAAGCTTATGTCCTCAAGCCTAAGATTTTTCACAGCCTTCATGCCAAAGATATTTCCTGCAACACTGCTTAATATGTTGGGAACATTTCCCCTTTCAAATAAAGCAGATGGATAGGCAATCTTTACAAGATTTCCCTTTATAGAAAAGACCTTTGCAGCAAGAGCATTCATGTAGCTTTTTTCTGTCCCGACTTTTGTCCATGTTCCAGTTGATGATTCAAGGGCAACATTTTTAGCTGCCTCAATCACGCTAAGGCCCTTGGCAGGCTCTATTCTGAACAAGCATACAATATTATTTCTTGGCTCATATCCAAGCTTTAAATATTCATAATCTCGCATTTTCATTAATGAGTTTTCTAACCTCTTTTATTCATCATTTTTAATTATGCTTGCAGGCTTTATTAAGTTTATTGGTGTCAATGAAATCTCCTTTTTCAGCATCATAAACCCCAAACTCATAATTATCCCTGTATTTTGACAAAAACCCAAATAACACTGCATAATTTAACCTGCAGAAACAATATACCTTGTTTCGGGCATCCAAATTATTCTTTTTACACTGCTCTTCAAAAATTGTGTCAGGATACTCTCTCAATATTATATCCTCAAATTCTTTGTCTGTTGTGGACAAATCAACAAGTGTCATTTTCAATTCAGCTTTTTATCACTTTCTTTTAATGCCTTTATCTGCTCCATGATTTCATCAGCAATCTCCTTCCTGTTTTTCCCAAGATTGTTTATGTCAACAGGGCAGCCAAATCTTATATAAGCATTTCCATTCCTGCCTGTTGAAAAATATCTCTTTCCAATTGCATATATATCAAGCAGGTAGTATAATGGCTTTCCTATCAATGTGTAATTCTTTGCTTTTTCAAGCAAAGGAAAAATCTCGCTTTCAGCAGCCTTGAAAAGTTCCTCCTGCCTGAAGCCGAACATCGAGGCAAGGAAGTTGCTTGGGAATGCCTGCACCTTGTTGTTGAGCGCCATCACCACATCATTGTAGTGCTGCCTCGCATAAGCAATCTTGCCCCTCAGTATAGTTTAAAT
>JACOYM010000029.1 GCA_016181905.1 Candidatus Pacearchaeota archaeon
CAAGGGAAAATAGCAGTTCTTTATTCCCAATTTCTTAAACCTCTTGTCGCACTCATCAACAATCATCTCCCATATTGTGTATGCTGTTGGCTTAAGGACTATGCAGCCAGAAACATCAGTGTAGTCTGCCAGGTCTGCTTTAAGCATAAGCTGTGAAAACCACTCGGAAAATTCGTCCTTTTCTGCTGTAATTCCACTCTCTTTTCTCTCTTTTGCTTTCTCGTTCTCTTTTTCTTTAAGCATTTTTTCATTCTCTTTTTTCATTCTTAATCTAATTTTTCTTTGTATTTAAAATTAACCTTTATAAAACAAAAAGATATGATACTTAAAAACCTCATCTAAATCGTTTAAAATCTTTTTATTATTTTTATCATTATTTGTTATCCCTGTCAAAATCCTCCTTGTCGTTTTCCTTTCTTCAAGGGAAAAAGCCTCTTTTGCTATTTCCTCCAATTCCCTTAATGTTTCTTCTCCGCATATTTTCCTTAATCTGTTGTACTTTCCTGCCTCTTTCTTGCATTCAAGAAAATCGTAAACAGCATAAGCAAAATTACTTTCAAGGAACACGCCTCCTGTCTAAAGCATAACCCTTGCAAAAATCTTGTATAGAATTAGAGTTTAGACTAGATTTACATGCATTTTTATATGCATTCAGGAAAACAATCACGCCCTTTCAGGCCAGCTTGTCTGCTCATGATAATACAACTTCTTCCATGTTTTTAAATTTATGGGATTGCCCGGACTTCAGAAATCCTTTAATATTGGATTTCTGACAGCTGTCAAAATTCAAAAAGAATTTTGAAGTTTGAACCGGGGCCGCAGCCTCCCGAAAGCTGAATGTCAAAAACTCTTGGCTAAAACCACAAAGAATGTTTGAGTTTTTGAGCACATTCAAAAATACCAAAATCAAAGAGTATTTTTGATGTCTTAACCAAGCTGGACTACAACCCCAAAGCGACTTGACTTTACAATCTTTTTTGTATTTATGAAGTCAAGGCACGAGTAGAGCATTCTATTATGCATATCCCATCCTCATTAAGTTTTTATATTTAAGCATATGGATTTTCCAAGAATGAAAAGAATGTCCTTGTTAGATAAGATATTGTTTAAGGTTTTGGGCTTTAAAAGCCCCGAGCTTGTTAGTATAAAAAGGTTTAAGGAGATTTATTTTGAATGCATTGAAGGATGCGCTGACTGCTGCAGGATGTATCTGGTGCCTGTGCCTGAAAAAGGCTTGCAGGAAAGGTTGAAAGACAGCCTTATTACCAAGGTGGATGGAGAAAAAATAATAAAAAGAGGGGATGATGGCTATTGCGCCTTTTTAAAAAACAAGAGATGCTCAATTCATGAATATAAGCCACTTGCATGCCAAGGCTATCCTTTTTCCATAGACCCATTGACAGAAGAGGTTTATATTGATGTAAGATGCAGAGGGATAGGCAAAGGAAAGTTATTGTCTAAAGATGAGATTGATAAAATGATAGGTTATAGAAAAGAATACTGGAATCTGCATGGCTTATCAGATGCTGAAAAAGAAGATATCCACAAAGAAGTTTTCTTGAAAAGCATAAAAAATAAAATAAGATAGTATCAGTCATTCAGGCGAAAATATACCCTTCTGTTGTTCTTGCCCTTGTTTTCCGCGTCAATAAACTCAAATCTTCCAACTTCCTTTGTGTTTGCAACATGTGTGCCGCCGCACGCCTTTATGTCAAAGCCTTCAATCTCAACAATTCTTAATTCCTTAACTTCTGGCGGCAGAACACCCTTAAGGCTGAACAAACCAGGATTTTTGAATGCCTCTTCTCTTTCGAGAAAATATGTTTTTATCGTCATGCCTTTTTCAACAATCTCGTTTGCCTTGCTTATATACCCCTGCAGTTTTGCCCTGTCAAAATTCTCCAAGTCAAAAGCTATCCTTATCCTTTCCAGAGAAAGCTGGTTGCCTGTTATCCTTGCCCCAGTCTCCTTGTGTATAACCTCAGAAATAATATGAGCAGCAGTGTGGCTTCTCATAAGCCTGTATCTTCTTTGCCAGTCTATCTTCCCCTTAACAATATCGCCTTCTTCCAGAATACCTTTGCATTCTCTGTCCAATTCATGAACAATCTCATCACCCTGCTTTTTAACATTGATAACATTAAATATCTCTTTATTAAAAATCAAAGTGCCTGTATCATTCATCTGCCCGCCCGAATTCGGATAGAATGCAGTTTTGTCCAAGACAACAAGTTTTCCCTCCGCCTTTGTTACCTTTGCCTCAAACTCCTTCATGTAACAATCTTTTAGGTAAAGCAGTTGTGTCATTTTTGATTATTTTTATTGTTTTTTCCAGAACAAAAAGCTCTTTCTAAAGATTTCTTTTCCGCACATGTCCATAAGATGATAATTGCTTATTTTCTCAGGCAAATCTTCTTTATTTAGCGTGATAAACCCCGGAAATTCATTTTCAAATGGCAGGAACCTTTCTGCAATGTACTTTCTATCCTCAAAAAACCAGTGATTTAAATTCTTTTTCCTATCTTCTGCAGAATGCATGCCTATATATGTTTTATTTAATGAATGAGCATCCATAGTGTTTTCAAATATTACTGATGGAAAGTCTTCACAATATACCTTGATTGGGGATTTGCCAGTGTAAGACTGAGCAAAAACCAAAGGATTCCCTGCGCATTTTATTCCACGCACTTCGCTAACTGAAAGTTTAAACTCTGCAATGAGCTCGACAAGTTCATCAAAAGGCTCTTCTTTTGTTTTGATTATCTCTTTAGCAGCTCTTATTTTTTCTAATACGACTTTTTCATCATGCAACAAGCAAGCATACCATTTATCATTTATATTTGACATAAAACTATACTCAAAATAGCGCATATAGGAAAAGTTATTTTTGTCAAGGAATAGGTAATCTGTATCTTCAAGCCCTAAAACAGAGCTTGCAGAATATTTTTCCAGCCTGCCAGTCAAAACTGCAAAATTATATCTAAACAAATCATCAGAAAAATGGCATCCACATGCTTTAGATTTAGCTGCCATCTCTTTGATTTCTTTATATTGGTTTTTTTCTGCCCCAACCAAGACCATACATCTCCTCCCAGGATTGCTGTCATCACTATCCTCTTTTGGCAATTCCTCTGGCGGAGCAGAATCTATTCTTTCTTCCAAATCAGTTAATACAGGCATCTGAGTAGAAAGATGTTATAATTTAAAAGTATTTATGTTGTACAAAATAAATAAAGGCATTCTTATAATTGCTCTTACATTATTGTCATTCACACCAGGGTCTGATTTAATTCTGTTGCTGCAATTTCATTTATCGTCTGCCTGAGATAATTGCTTTCCAGGGCAAAGCCAATGTTCTCAGCCCCTGAAATCTTGAAATTGTTTATTCCTATAACCTCGCCTTTTGTGCTGATTAAAGGCCCGCCTGAATTTCCAGGATTAAGCGAAACATCTGTCTGGAAATAATATGGCAGGTTGTTTGTGCCTTTCCTGTCCCTTGCGCTTATTATGCCTTCTGTTGCTGTAAAAGACAAGCCAAGGGGATTTCCTATGGCAATTACCTTCTCACCCGCCTTTACATCATCAGAATCCCCTAAATCCAGCCTTGAAAAAGAGCCTTGTATCTTCAGCAAGGCAATATCCATGTCTAAGTCATAGCCTATCAAGTCTGCACCATACCTTTTATTCTCATATGTATAAACATTTGCAAAGCTTGCCCCTGACAAGACATGGGCATTTGTCACAACATAGCCATTGCTTGCTATAATAAATCCTGTTCCCTGAGCAACATCTGTCTTTATTGAAACAACCCCTTTAATCTCCTGCTCTATAATCCCTGAAAAATCAGCGCTTGTCTGCGCCTTCACCTCGCTTATCTGCTTCTTTAGCGCATCCTGTGAAGAAGTCAGTGCATTGATAGAGTCTGCGAGGGTATTTACCTTGCTCTGAAAATCCTTGTTAAGAAGGCTTATATCTTCTGCTGTTTTATTGCCTAAATTGCTAATTTTTTTCAGGCTTTCGGTGGATGTTTTATAAATAAGATATATAGAAAATGACTGCGCAAGTATTAGAATTAAAACTATGATTATTATTGCAAAATTCCATGCTCTCTGTTTTTCTTTTTCTTGCTGCATTCTAATCTATCTCCTTCTGTCCTTTATGAAGACAAACACCTCAATAAAAACAATAGGCAGGACAGCCAGGAGTATGAGGTAGTTTGCAAGGGCAAAGTCAAATATGGACATGATAATCGGAAGCAGCAGGATTATGCTGAGTTTTAATGCCTTTGTATCAAGATTT
>JACOYM010000094.1 GCA_016181905.1 Candidatus Pacearchaeota archaeon
CTTGTTTTTTTGGGTTATGAATAAATTAATGAAAAGCAAGAAAGGCTTTACGATTGGCGACTTGGGCAATATTGCAATAGCTTTTGGAGTTGCAGTCATAATAGTTGTTGTCATAACTTTGCTTGTGCAGAGCATAAGGGACAAGACAAGCATCATTCCGGATGAAGTTGCGGCTCTCTCTACAGGCAATGAGACATTGACTTGGGGCGGGAACAATACAGCGATTTCTTTAAGGGAAGGCAGAATTGATACAGGCAGCTTCAAGCTATACAACAATGGAAGCTTGCTTAATGCAGGCGCTGGGGCAAATGCAAACTATACTGTAAGTGAATCTTCTGTAACAATAATTAATGCTACTCCGAATACAGCAGATTCAAAAGGGACAGGGCAAGGACAACTTACAACAAATACGTTAAATGCTTCTTACTCATATAAGTTTGGCTCGTCTGCCAGGAATACAACTAACCTTGGACTTGCGGCCCAAAACACTTTTGCAAGCTTCCTGCCAATCACAGCAATGGCTTTGGTTGGCGCTTTGATATTAGGAATTGTCTTACGGTATTTTAAGGGAAAGCAGGAATAAAACTAAACTTTATAATTCTGATTGGATTATTCTTTTGTGAATTTATTTATAGTTTATATATTCCGAAAAAAGAAGTATATATATAGTTGTTATGCCAAGCAACGCATAACATGACTTGGGAATTATTGATAAAAATTCCGGCAGCTTTAGTTGGGATTGCCGTTTTTGGAGTGATTGTTTACCCTATTTATGAGTTTTTCAGACAAAGAAAGAGGTAGAATGCAAAGGAAAGTGAGGCGCTCAAATAATCCTTTTGAAGAAAAAAAGGACATTGATTACTATGAAAATAATATCAAGCCTTTTTTTGATGAGGATGAATATTTTGAGGATGATGAGGCAAGATAATGGGTTTTGTTGTATCAGCAAATGTTAGGGGAGAGCCAGCCAGAGTTCAGCAAAGGGAAGGCAGGACAGTATTCACAAGCAGGGGGGAAGCTGAGCAATTCCAAAGGGATTTAAGGCAGGGTGGATTTGACAGGGTTGATATTCTTGATGTTGGAGCTTCAACTGATGAGGAATACTATGCTGAAAAAGTGACTGCGCCAGCTTCCACTCCGGACAGAGGCAGCAGGCCAATACCGAGTTCTCGCGAAAGCACGCAATTCAAAAGACAAGAGGAAGCAAAGCAGAGATTAGCTAATGTAGAAAAAGCAATTAAAGAAAGACCTCAGATTGCAGGCATAAGGGAAACTTTATCACAGCAAATTCTTTCACAAG
This sequence comes from Candidatus Pacearchaeota archaeon, assembly GCA_016181905.1. Taxonomy (GTDB): domain Archaea; phylum Nanobdellota; class Nanobdellia; order Pacearchaeales; family GW2011-AR1; genus JACOYM01. Next base: position 1,301 of record JACOYM010000094.1, read on the forward strand.
CAAGTGGAGATTTTGGAACAAGGCAGCGAGAAGCTGAAAGAATACAAAGCTTAGAAGCGCAAGGCATTACATTCAAAGCCCCACAAGAGCAGTTCATAAGGCAAGGCTTTTCTGAAATAAGCCCTGCAAGGGAGATATTCCTAAAACAGGAAGCTGCAGAAAGAGAAAGAACAAGAATTAAGGAGCCGCCAAAAGAGCCAACATTAAAATCAGTTGCTTTCGGCACAACTCCAATAAAAGAGCAGGTTAAGGAAGGCGCTAAGCTTGGCGCAAAAGTAGTTGTTGGGACATCAGTTGCCCCTTATTTATTTTTTAAAGAAGAAGTTTTAAAGCCAGCCACAGAGCCAATCTTTAAGTCAGCAATCAAAGGATTGAAGAAAGCCGGGGATATTGCTTATTCAGAAAGCTTATTGCCAGGCTTTGCCGCAAAACAATCACAGCTCGTACCATCTGACAAGGGGCTTGCCCTGCCTCTTTCTGACAAGGTTTCTAAAGAAATTGTAAGTCCAGACAAGCAGCAGGATGCCGCCAGTCGCTTCTATGAAGGTTCTGATAGTTTCAGGGTTCAAATTCCCACCGAAATCAGCAAAAAGGCAGAGCCATTTATAAAGTTTCCTAAGCAGATTGCGGCAACAGGAGTTGGCTTGGGGGCAGGTTTTTTGAGGTTTGGAGCAACAGCAGCAAAGGATATTGTGCAGAATCCAATTGAAAGCTATGTGCTTTTCAAAGGCACAAGCCTATTTTTCAAGGGAGCTTCAACAATCCTTCCAAAAGCAGGCTTGCAGTTAAAGGGGATTGAAAGCGTTGGCACAATAGGAGTTCTTGGCGGCGGCTTTATTGGCATTGAAACATACCAAGCGCCTGCAGGAGAAAAATTAAGGACAGCGATAGAGGCAACAGGCGGCTTGGCTGTGCTTGGCACAGGAATCAAAGGGGCAAGATTGGGAGTTAAAGCATACAAAAGCTCTGTGATTGAAAAGCCGAGCATGGAGTTTGATATAGGAATCACAACAGGAACAGGGGAGATTGGCGCAAGGGGCAAAATCCCAAAACCCTTTGCAGAAACAATATTGTCAAAAGAGCAATTTGCAGCAAAAAGCCCAAAGGCTGAAATAGAGTTTTATGACCTAAGGGCAATCCAAAAAGAGCAAAAGCCAATCAGGGATATATTTGTTGAAAGCAAGCCAGATGTTGAGATTGTCCCGAAGCAGAGGGAAATTCCATTTGAGAAAAAATTATTGCTGGAATCAAGGCAGCAGCCATTCTTTGAAGCGGAAGAAGCTGGAAGATTCATTAGGGTTGAAAAAGGAAAAGTAACAAGGGGTTTCGCATTTGACGAGCCATTGTTTGATTTAAGGCAGATAGGATTTGAGCCTAAGCTTACCTATCAGCCAAGAACATATTTTCTTGAATTAGAGATTGATGGCAGGAAAGCTTTGTTTGTAAAGAAAGGAAGCCAATTGTTAAAGGTTGAAAAATTTATTGAATCAAAACCATTAGAGGCTGCAAAAGAAAAGCCAAAAGCAAAACAGTTCAAGTCAAGCGAAAAGGAGTTTGACTTAGGCAAGGGACAGGTATTGTTGCAGGAATTAGAGCCCCAAAAAGCAGAAGTAAAACAACAGCAAATATCAAAACAAAAGCTTATGACGGAGCAAATTATGGGGAGCAAGCTTACATCAAATCTCTTTCCCACGCTGTCAAAATTAGCTTCAAGGCAAAAGCAAAAGCCATTGCAAAAAAGTATTCTTGGATTAACTCTGGAGCAGGAGCAAAGGCAGCGCCCAAAGCAAGCGCAGAGAGCATCACAAATATTAGACCAAAAACAATCACAAGGATTAATTTTTGGAACAGCACTAAAACCAAGACAGAAACAAAAGCAGGAGCAATTAGTGGGTTTAATTCCTTTGCAAAAGCCAAAGCAAGATTTAATTCAAATGCCAAAATTAAAGCCAAGACAGAAGCAAGATGTAATGGCAATTCCAATCATAGGTGTACCATTAATCCAAGAAAATATCTTAGATTTTCCCCCATTCATCCCGCCCAAAATTCCACCTAGAAGTCCACCACAAAAACCGCCGAAGAAAGAACCACCTATTGAGCCGCCAAAAACACCACCAACTTTCTATTTCCCAAAATCAGAGTTCAGGCAAAGGAAGTTATCAAAAAAGGAAACGCGCAAAGGGAAAAGGGAATTTTTTGGGACTCCTTCATTAAGCGTTGTGGGTCTTGGCAAATTAGCAGCAGGCACTAAGCTGACAAAAAAACAACTGAAAGGAGAGGAATTTATAAGCCCATTCCAGATAAGGAAGGTGTAAAATGATAGACATTGATAAGAATTTAGCCCATGCTTGGGTATATTTGTCTTTTGCGAAAGCAATCTTTTCGCTCGGAATTGGCATAATTATTTTTTTTGCCATATATTATCATTATAAGAACAAGATAAGGAAAAGAAAGCAGGATGCGCTGAGGGACTTATGAACGAGGAAGAATTTGCAAAGGAACAATTGAATCTGGAAAAGCATAAGCAGGATATTGGCTTCCTGCAGAATGCTCACAAAAAAGATTCTGATAGCGTATTCACTAAGCATTTGGATGCTTCAGATCTTCTTCAGCATATTGAAAAGCTGCTGATGGGTTATGAGTATGATTCTGAGGAAGAAACTTACAAGCCCCTTACCAAGCAGATTATACAGAATGACAAAGTGCTTCTGATTGAGCAGGGGGCTATACTTGATCCGAATTTCGTAAGGTTATCCATAGGATACTTGCAGACTTTCCTTAACTCAAATGTATTCCTTTCATACATTGAAAGCATTGAGCAAATCAATGCAATAATGTGGGATGTCAATGTAAGGCTTACAAGGCTGCTGCACCCGTTAAAAAACAGGTTTGATGCAAAGACTGTTGAAGTAACCTACGCAATAATAGAAAATTCAATTTATTTTGCTGTTAACAGGGCTTACAAGAAAAACACCCTTGATGCATTGACTAAGTCGCAGCACTCAATAGAGCATTTGGGAGAAGGCCAAAAGTCAGCAACAGAGTCAAAAAAGGAATTTAAGATATTCGGGTTTTAAAAATGGCAACATTCGAGCTTGGGGAATTGACAGCAAAAATAGGCCCTGCATTAGTGCAGATGCTAGGCTTATTGTGGGGCATCTTAAAGCTGCTTGGGATAGTTGGCTTCTTGTTATTAATTTGGTGGTATACAAGCTATAATGTAAGGCTGCTTGAAAGAAAATTTACCAAAGGCGGAAGGGTTAGCATTTCATTGAAAAGGGCAAAAAAGATATTTGACAAGAAGCTTGGGCATCCGCAGATACAGACTTTTGGATTTTTTGGCTTTGGCAGCAAGAAATTAAACGAGCCTCCATCTGATTGCATATTCCCATATCAGTCGAGCTTTGGAAATTCAATATTGTATGATTATATAATAAAGGAAGGCATATATTATCCTATCTCTAATGTAGTTCTTGGCAGAAAGTATATTGTTTCTTCAGATATACAATTGCAGCAGGATGATAAATTCATGCAATGGGCGCAGGAGAATGGGATTGAAATAAAATCAATTGGCAATCCTGAAAATATTGTATATTCCATAGAAGGCTCAGGATTGGAGATAACAAGGGATTTTGAGGCAGAGCAGGCATCTTTGAACAATCTCATTAATGCAGCTGACAAGTACAAGAACAGGAAGCCGATTGAGATTGCAGCAATGTATGGCCTGATGATAATTATTGTTGTAGGCGCTTTCATTACGTTGATTTATGCCTTTTACAAGTCAGGGCAGATTATTGATGCGGTCAACAAGGGATGGGAGATATTCAAGGATTTGGGTGGAAAGGTAGTGGAGCAGAAATTAGGGCCAGGATGAGCCAGCTATTAAGTTCAAAAAGCAAGAAGGTAATAATGAAGTATTTGAAAAAATTATCACTCAATTATAAAAGGGTATCAATCAGAAAATCAACAGGAAGATATTATTTAATCTATGAAGGAGGCTGAATAAAAATGGGACTGATGGAATTGGTGCATGAAAAA
>JACOYM010000095.1 GCA_016181905.1 Candidatus Pacearchaeota archaeon
AATCATTATCAACATCACAGAGAGCTGCGTTTACGCCTGTTGAAAGGCTTGGGCAAGGGGTTGCGCTTGCATATTCTGCATACAAAACTAATAGGAATAAAATAAAAATTCCTGCAATCCTCTTTTTATTAATCATTTTACAAGATATATTCAATAAATTGAAAGAGAATATTTAAATTTATCTTAACAAGTAGGCCTAAGAGGATTCGAACCCCTGTCAACCGGTTTCTCACAAACTCATCCTGTTCGTTGAATTTGCTCGCCGAAGCCGGCTATTCTATCCGCTGAACTATAGGCCCAAAAAATAGAAAGAGAAATGTATTTAAAATACTTTGCTGTGTAAAATAAAAAGAGGATAGCATGATAAATCTAAAATTAATCACAAAGTCAAAAATATTCCCAGCAATAGCAACACTTACAGGCACAATTATTGGGGCGGGCTTTCTCGGAATTCCTTATGTTGTCTCAAAATCCGGTTTTCCTATTGGCTTGTTTTACATCCTTTTCTTGGGTATCATAATGCTTATTGTAAGGCTTTATCTTGGGGAGGTTATTTTGAGGACAAAAACGAGCCATAACCTGCAGCTTGCAGGTTATGCGCAAAGATATCTTGGCAAGGCAGGCAAATTTCTTATCTTCTTTTCAATGATATTTGGCATCTATTCATCAATTGTCGCCTATCTGATAGGCGAGGGTGAATCTTTAAGCTTCTTGTTATTCAACAAAACAGGCTATGCTATCTTTTTCGGAATTCTATTCTGGCTTTTAATGTCAATATTAACATACAGGGGGCTGAGGGCATTGAAGAAGTTTGAGTCTGTCGCCTTGGTTATTGTTATAGGCTTTATTGTCATAATCTCTGCGCTTTTTGCTTCAAGGATAAACATCCAAAACCTCTCGTATATAAATTACAAACATATCTTTCTGCCTTTTGGCGTCATCCTGTATGCCTTTCTCGGCACTGCAGTAATGCCAGAGCTTGAAAGAATGCTGAGAGGAAAGGAAAAGCTGATGAAAAAAGTTACAATTATAGGCGGCATAATTCCTATTATTGTTTATCTGCTTTTTACAATTGTTGTTGTTGGTGCTTTTTCGCCTGATCAAATACCAGAGATTGCCACTCTTGCCCTCGGCAGGATATTTGTCTTTTTCGGCATGGTTACAATGTTTACAGCATTTTTCTCATTGAGCATAGCCTTGAGGGATATGTACAGGTTTGATTTTAAGCTTGGCAGATTCAAGGGCTGGCTTCTTACAGCAATCATTCCATTGATACTCTTTATTCTTACTGCAAGCTTTAATCTCGCAACATTTACAGGAATATTGGGGCTGGCAGGGGGCGTGGCAGGGGGCATAGAAATCACAACAATCCTTTTAATGAACATGAAAGCAAAAAAGCAGGGCAAAAGAAAGCCAGAATACAGCTTAAAAATAAACTGGCCTATCATAATCTCGCTTTCAATTCTATTTATATTGGGAATTGTGTATGAGGTTTGGAAATTCATTTATTGATGCATCTTTGAATATATCCGGCTTATTTAAGCAACCTCAATAAAATCTCTCTTGAAATTCCAAAATCAGCCAAAAATGGCTGATTTTCTTTATTTAGTGACTGGCAATTCTCTTTTTATGAACAGAGATGTATCTCCTTAAAAAGTAATCAACAAATTTTTCCTCGTCTTTCTGCAATGCTTTATAATATGACCTTCTTTTTTTATATTCAATTATTAACATAGGACATTTGTTATGCCATAAGATATAATTCATTATTAGCCTTCCAATCCTTCCATTGCCATCTCCAAAAGGATGTATTTTTTCAAATTTATAATGAGCCCTGGCCGCCAGCTCAGCAGGATTTAGTTTTTCTTTATTTGTAAATCTAATGAACTGGTTCATTAATCCTTCAACATCCTGCCAGTCCGGTGCAGTATATTCGCCAACCCTGACAAGATAGTCTCTAAATCTCCCAGCTATATCCTCTTTTGTTTGCTCAAAAATTTCTTTATGCCATCTCAATAAAAGAGTTTTAGATAGTTTTTCTTTTTTGTCAAGAATTTTTAGAAATAATTTAGAGTGTGCTTCTGTTTCTTTAATGTCTTTTATAGGCTTGTTTACAGCTATTTTGTCATGAATAATCTCCCTCGCTTCTTCCAAGGTTATTGTTGAGCCCTCAATAGCATTGCTATTATAAGTAAAGGCAATCGCTATCTCTTCCTTCTCTTTTTCTTTTACTGATTCAGGAATTTTTCCCCATTCTTCCTGAAAACTTTCTTTTATTCTCTCTAATTTTTCATAGAGTTCTTTTTTTGATTCATGCCTCAGTTTTTCTTTAATTTCTTCTATATTCTCTGGAATTTCTTTCCCAAGATATGCCTCTTTTGTTACAACCTTCTTTCCTTTTCTGAATGAATGCTGCAAATAGAAATATTCCTCATTTCCTTTTTTCCTTTTTATGACTCTCATAGTTATATTACCATTACAAACTATTTAAATTTATCTTTTTTGATAAATATGTAATGGTACTATCTAATCCGCCCTCCTCTGGCTTAATTTCATTATCTCTCCCAATAAGAAATTCAGGGCCTCTTGCTTTCCTTCTTTTAAATCCAGAATAGCCTGGGGATTTTTTTCTATTGCCTGTTTGCAAATCTTTTCAATCTCCTTCTTGTCTGTTATCCTTCCTGCGCCTTTCAGCTTTTGTTTTATTGAGAACGAGCTTGGAACAAAGCTGTTTAAAATCTGTTTTGCCTTTAATTCTGTAATCCCTTTATTTTTTACTGCCTCAAGAAGCTCAATAAAATGCTCTGGCTTGATATCAACCTCTTCAAGCGTCTTCTTGTTCCAATTCAACACCCTTAACAATTCAACAACAACCCAGGGCAGTGCAAAATCTGCAGGAATCTTCTCGCTTACATCCTCAAAGAACTCAACAATCTCTAAATTTTTAGATAATACTTCAGCAGATTTTTTGTCAATTTTGTGCTTCTTGACAAGCTTCTGCAGTTTCTCCTGGGGAGTTTCAGGCAGCCTTTCCATAATTTCTTTAACAACTTTTCCGCTTATTTTAATTACAGGCAGGTCGGGGTCAGGGATAAACCTGTAATCTGCAGACTCTTCCTTTTCTCTCATCTTCATTGTCTTTCCGCTCTGCTCGTCAAACCTTCTTGTCTCCCGCAAAGTGCCTTCTTTCTCCTGCCTTGCAATCTCAAATTCTACTGCCTTCTTTATGTTCTCAATGCTGTTAATATTTTTTATTTCAACCCTTTCTGCTCCTGATTTCTTTCCTATAGAAACATTCACATCAGCTTTGATGCCTGCATTCTTATCAACTGCCTTGATGTATGAAAGCGTAAGAATTAGCTGTTTTAGCCATTCCACAACATCCTCTGCTGAACAAAAATCAGGCTCTGTAACAATCTCTGCAAGAGGCAGCCCGCTTCTATTGTAGTCTATGCAGCCAGTTTCAGGATTCCATGAAGCAGGGTCTTCTTCAAGGTGTATCTCCCTTATTCTTGCATTTTCAAAAATTCCATTCTCTGCCACAGGCACAGAGTATGCTCCAGAAATTGTGTTCTGGTATCCCTTTGGCAAGTCAGGCCAGTTGTAATGCTTTCTCTGCCAAACTAAACTTTTTTTCTGCTCTGCCGTATTAACCTTGCACTTCAGCATCAGTGCAATCTGAACTATCTTTTTTATCGCCTCTGCATTCGGCAGCATTGGCTTTGAGCCCGGATATCCACAGCATATAGGGCACACAAAAGTATTTGGCTTAATGTTTTCTTTTGCTGAGTGGCGAATTGCCCGACAGCGACAGAAGAGTTTCTCCTTCGTAATTAAGTATCCATGCACCTCCAGTCCAATCTTCACATCTTTTGCCATAATCACAATAATCAAATTGCATTTTTAATTGTTTCTACCTAAAGATAGATTTTTATATCTCTTTCGCATCCTCGTTTTATGAAAAAGCAGGTTAAAGCCAATCCAGGAGATTACATCAACATAAGGACAACAAAGGAGAATATAGAAGGCACTCTGCTTGAGTCGCATGAGCCAGATATTTTTCTTCTCAAGCTAAAATCCGGCTACAACATCGGCATAAAAAAAGAGGACATTTATGATATTCGTGTCATCAGAAAATCCAAGCCAGAGGAAAGCTCAGAAAAGGAAAAAGCCGCTGAACTAAAATCAAAAAAAGAGCTCCCAAACATAGCAATGATAATGACAGGAGGAACAATATCATCAAGATTGGACCCTTTAACAGGAGGGGTTAAATGGCTCACATCTCCTGCTGATTTTTTTAAGTTTTATCCGGAATTATTTGGTATTGCTAATATCAAAAAACTTGAGATTCCATTTATGATAGCAAGCGAAAATATGTCCTCAAGAGAATGGAAAAAAATAGCTAAGGTTGCTGCTGAACTGCTTAATGACCCTGAAATAAAAGGCATAATAATCACACATGGCACAGACACCCTCCACTATACTGCCTCCGCGCTCTCATTCTTTCTTAAAAATTTAAACAAGCCAGTTATCCTGACATATTCGCAAAGGTCAACAGACAGGGCATCAAGCGATGCCTCTCTTAATTTGCAGTGTGCTGCGCAGGCAGCAGTCTCAGACATAGCCGAAGTAATGCTTGTGGGGCATGCCTCAACAAACGATGATTTTTGCTATGCAATGCAAGGCACAAAGGTCAGAAAGATGCACTCCAGCAGAAGGGACGCCTTTAAATGCATAAACTCAAAACCAATCGCTAAAATATTCCCAGGCAGAATAGAGATACTAAGCCAGTATAACAAAAGAAATAACAGCAAAGTGAAATTGAATGCTGTATTTGAAGATAAAGTAGCGCTTGTTAAATTTCACCCAGGAATGAATCCTGATATTATAGATTATTATGCTAAGAACTGCAGGGGCATTGTGATTGAAATGACAGGATTGGGGCATTTAGCGACAAAAGAGGCTTACTATAATCTCCTGCCAAAACTTAAGCAGGCAATAAAAAGAGGTCTTGTCATCTGTGCTGCTCCTCAGACTCTATATGGCTGGCTTGACCCTTATGTATACTCCCCAGGAAGAGAGTTGCTGAAAGCAGGAATTAATAAAGGAAAAAATGCTTGAAAATTTCAACCATGAGTTAAATCCAAGGCTTGGAAAGGAGTTTATAGAATGACAGACTATTTAAAACTCGGCTTAAGGTCAGGTCTTGAGATCCATCAGCAATTAGACACAGGCAAGCTTTTCTGCAATTGCCCGAGCATTCTGAGGCAGGATGCTCCTGACTTTATTGTAAAGAGAAAACTGCATGCAGTTGCCGGAGAAACTGGAGAGGTGGATATTACAGCTGCCTTCGAGGCAGCAAAGGAAAAAGAGTTTGTCTATGAGGGATATAATGACACGACATGCCTTGTTGAGATTGATGAGGAGCCATGCCACCTGATAAACCAAGAAGCATTGCATATTGCACTGCAGGTCTCATTATTGCTGAATTGTGAGATTATTCCTGTTACACAGATAATGAGGAAAACAGTTATAGACGGCTCAAATACAGGCGGTTTTCAAAGAACCGCCTTGATTGCGAAAAACGGCTATGTCGAGACCTCTGAAGGAAGGGTAGGCATTCAGTCCATCTGTTTGGAAGAGGATGCTGCAAGAATAATAAAACAAGAAGGAAATGCTGTTGTTTACAGATTAGACAGGCTCGGCATCCCTCTTGTTGAAATCGCCACCTTTCCTGACATAAAAAATCCTCAACAGGCAAAAGAGGCTGCATTGCACATCGGAGAGATTCTGCGCGCATGCAAAGTCAAGAGGGGGATAGGAACAATAAGGCAGGATGTCAACATTTCAATAAAAGGCGGAGAGAGAATAGAAATAAAAGGTGTCCAGGAGCCCGCCTTGATAGAGAAGACAATTATAAATGAGGCTGAAAGGCAAAAAACTCTTGTCAAAGAAGGAAAAAGTAGATTGGAGGTGAGAAAAGCATTGCCAGATGGAAACACAGAATTCTTAAGGCCTTTGCCAGGCGCAGCAAGAATGTATCCTGAAACAGACCTTCCTCTGTTAAGAATATCCCGCCAGATTTTGGATGAAGCAAGAAAAAGCCTGCCTAAGCTAAAGTCAGAAATAAGAGGAGAACTTAAGAAAATTGGCTTGAATGACGAGATGATGAAATTAGTTTTAGAAGCCAGTAAAATAGAAGAATTAAAGTCTCTAATAAAAATATACAACAACCCCAATCTAATTATAAAAATGCTGGTATTATGGCCGAAAGAGATAGCGAGCCATGAGAAAAAAACAATTGAGGATGTTGAAAGCAGCCTCACAATAGATGTAATAGAAATAATACTTCAGGCTATAAAAAGCAAAAAGATAGATGAAAGCCAAGCAAAGCAGGTTATGAAAGAGATTGCTGAAGGCAAAAGCATAGAAGATGCCTTGAAAGGGGAAAAGGCAGAAGGAGCGGGAAACATTGAAGAGGAGATTATAAAGCTGATAGAGGAAAAGCCCGGCCTGAATATAAATGCATATATGGGGCTTGTCATGCAGAGATTCAAGGGCAGAATCTCCGGCAAAGATGCTGCAGAAATCCTTAAAAAGCTGATTAAATAAAAGAGAGCATGGAACGGACTTACATTGAAGAAGTTTTTAAGAAAGCAGGAAAAGAAGTTGAAATAGGAGGTTTTGTCCATGAAATCAGGGATCAGAGCAAAATTAAGTTTATTTTAATTAGGGATGTTACTGGAATTATTCAGTGTATTGTTGAACCAGAACAAAAAGATTTATTTAAAGAAATTGTAAAAATACCAAGAGAAAGTGTTTTGAGAATAAAAGGGCAAGTTAAATCAAGTAAACAAGCTCCAGGGGGTATAGAAATTTTAGTTAAAAGTTATGAAATGTTATCAAAAGCAGATTCTCCTTTACCTATTGCTGTTATTGGCAAAGGTTCAGATGTTGCTCTACCAAAAAGACTTGATTATAGGTGGCTTAACCTGAGAAAACCAGAAAATCTGCTCATCTTTAAAATATGGACATTTATGGAAAAAGCCATGAGGGAGTGGTGGGATAAAAATAGATATATTCAAATTTATAGCCCTAAATTTATGCCTTCTCCTAGCGAAAGCGGAGCAGAATTATTTAGTGTAGATTATTTTGGTAAAAAGGCATATCTTGCCCAAAGCCCGCAATTTTATAAACAAATGGCAATGGCAGCCGGATTTGAAAAAATATTTGAGATTGGGCCAGTTTTCAGGGCAAATCCTTCACATACAGTAAGACATGATACTGAATTTACTATGATTGATATGGAAGTTTCTTTTGTTAATTCTCATGAAGATGTGATGAAAGTTGAGGAAGAGTGGATTGCTTATTTTATAAGCAGGATAAAAGAGGAGTATGGAGAAGAAATAAAAAAAGTTTTTGGAGTGGATATCATTATTCCTAAAATTCCTTTTCCTAAGCTTACTATGGAAGAAACGCAGAAGATGCTAAGAAAAGAAGGCTATAATGGCTCATATGATGATTTGAATGCAGATGGAGAGGATTTACTTTTTGAGATAATAAAAAAGAAATTTAATCATGAATTTATTTTTGTTACGGAGTATCCTTGGTCTGCTCGCCCATTTTATCACATGAAAAAAGAAGGTAAAAAAGACATTACAAAAAGCTTCGATTTAATCTGGAAGGGAACAGAGGTTACTACAGGTGCTCAAAGAGAGCATAGATATGATATTTTGAAAGAACAAGCTAAAGATAAGAAAATTAATCTGAAACTTATTGAAGACTATCTGAATTTTTTTAGATTTGGATGTCCGCCTCACGGAGGGTTTGCAATAAGCCCGACAAGGTTCTTAATGTTGCTGTTGGGAATAAAAAATGTTAGGGAAGTTACTTTCTTGCCAAGAGACACAGAAAGGCTTACACCTTGAGTGCATTTAGTAGTTTTCTGAATGCTCCAAAATTCAACACTATAAATAATATAGTTTTAGATTTATGGGCATAATTAGTTTTATAAATTAGATTTCTTATAGAAAAGAATGGAAAGAAACTATATCAAAGATGTTCTAGAGGGGAAAGAGCAAAAGGTTCTTGTAAAAGGCTGGGTGCATGACACAAGAGATTTGGGAAAAATAAGATTCTTGTTATTGCGAGACATGACAGGCATCATGCAGGTTACAGCTGTAAAGTCTGATGTTGATAAAAAGATATTTGATTTAATGACACTATCCCGTGAAAGCGTTATTTCTGTTGAAGGAAAAACAAAAGCGGGCAAGCAGGCCCCCGGAGGAATAGAGATTATCCCTGAAAAGATTGAAATCCTGGCAGAGGCAGAATCTCCTTTGCCGATAGATGTTTCTGATTTCAGCAAGACAGAGCTTCCAAAAAGGCTTGATTACAGGTTCTTGGACTTTCACAGAAAAAGAACACAGGCAATATTCAAGATACAAAGCGAGATTGCAAATTCATTCAGGGAGCATTTTTACAAAAATGGTTTCATAGAGATGCAGCCGCCTTGCATAATTTCAGCAGCATCGGAAGGCGGCACAGAGCTTTTTCCTGTGCAGTATTTTGAGAAAAAAGCCTATCTCGCCCAGTCTCCCCAGTTATACAAGCAGATGCTTGCGTGCTCAATAGAGAAAATATTCATGATTACGCCTGTCTGGAGGGCAGAAAAGCACAACACCCCAAGGCACATCAATGAGATAAGGCAGATGGATATAGAGATGGCTTTTGCCAATCAGCTTGATGTAATGAAGCAGTTGGAAGAGGTTGTTCAGCATATTGTAAAGAATGTTATTGAAAAATGCACCAAAGAGCTTGAGCTGCTGAATATAAAATTAAATATTCCAAAGGCAGTTTATTTAAGCTATGAGGAAGCAATTAAAAAAGTGAATGGAAAATTAGGAGAGGATTTCTCCCCAGAACAGGAAAAAAAGCTGTGTGAAATGCATCCTAGCGCAATTGTTTTCACGCATTCATGGCCTGCATCAATAAAGCCATTCTATATTTTTCCAAAAGATGGCAAAAAGGATGCAAAGCTAAGTGAAGGCTTTGATGCTTTATATGGCGGAGTGGAGATTGCATCTGGCGGGCAGAGAATCCACCTTCCAAAGCTTCTGATAGAAAGAATAAAAGCTAAGGGGCTTAATCCAAAAAACTTTGAATCTTACATTGACAGCTTCCGCTTCGGCGCTCCGATGCACGGCGGCTGGAGCATTGGCCTTGAAAGGCTGACGCAGATTATCTGCGGAT
>JACOYM010000096.1 GCA_016181905.1 Candidatus Pacearchaeota archaeon
GGGTATGTTATGTCCTGCAATGTTATCTCCAGCCCTCTTCTGCAATAATCATTCCTGTTTGTTGAGGGAAGATATAATGTATCCTCTGTCTTCTTCCCTTTTTCAAGAACTACACTTGATACCTTTGTGTCCTTGTCAATATAAACAGATATTTCCGCCTTGTTGGGCTCTATCCAGTCTGCCCTTAAATAACCCTTGCCGCTCCAAAAACTGCTGCTAACATAATCCCTCCCCCATTCCTCGTCTGTCATCTTAGGAAGATACATCTCTGCCTTGCCAATCCCAAATGCCTTTTCTGTGTTGTATCTTATCCTTGCTGTCAGGTTTGCCTCAACCCACTCTGACATGTTTTTTTCTATCTCATTCCTCTTCAGCACAACAACAGCATATCCAATATCATTTACAACAGGAGAGCCAAGCAACTTTCCTGAAGTTGTCCTCAAAGCTGCCCGTGCAGGATGAAATCCCACTCCCGCAATGCTATTTTTTGGATTGACTGTTTCCTGGACAAGAGAGGGAATAATGCTGTTTATTCTTGTAACATCAATAGAAGGATTTAGTTTTACAGACTGCAGCCTGCAGAAAACAGGGACATCCTGCTCCTCAAGCAAGTCACTTCTGACAACAGCAGGCGTGCATCCCCCCGGAGCAATCTGTATCATTAAATCTGTAGATGCCCTGCATGTGTCCTTGTTTGAAAGTATTGGCCAGTATTGCGATATCTGTGAAGAGCTGTAATATGTTCTAATGCCTGGCTGAAAGTATTGCACTCCTGTTATGCTTGCAGAGCTGCTGCTGCTTGCAAAACTATACACCTGGGCATCTGAAACAGAAAGACTTAAAGCAAAAACTAAAACAAAAAACATGCTGATAGCTAAAATACCCTTTTTTAGGTTTCTCTTTCCAATTCTGTTTCTGTTTGACATATTTATTTCAATACAATATCTATGCTTTTTGTCTCAAATGTATCATAAATTGCAGGCAAGTCCTCAACTTTTTGAGGAATGCTGATGCTTGTAGCATAAATCTCCATCTTTTTTGAATCCTGCAGCTCAGACTCTGTAAAATAATAAGCAGTTTTTCCTCCCGCATACAAAACATTTGTCATGGCTTGCGAGGGGAAATTAATATCAAAGCATTGCTCCTTTTTCATGCCAAAAAATCCTGCAATGCCTGTCCTGGGCACCTCAGCGCACTGCCTTGTAGTTGACGCTGGCAGTGTAATCTGTGATGTCTTGAAAACATAAAGCGTTATATTATAATAGCTCTCTGCAATGCTGATGTTTTTCTGTTCAGGATAAAGCACGCTTTTTATTTCCTCAGACTCAAAATTAACTAGTACAATATCCTTGTCACTAACAGGCTTGTTGTCAACAAGCACATTTAACTCAAGATTATACAATTTATCCATTAAAATATCCACACTAGATTCATCATTTGTTGAGGCAGTCTGCTTTGCTTTCTTGTACCCTTCTGCATCTGCAGTTATGATTGCATTAGCGCACTGCGGCAGTTTCGCAGAAAGTTTTGCCTCTCTGTCTTTTGTCAGCATTGTCCTGCCAATATTGCACTCATCATTAAAGCATTTGAATTTTATATCTGCCTCAACAGGTGCAAGTTCAGTGTCATAAGTAAAAATCTCTGTTTCTGTGTTTGCCTTATTACAAATGTCCCCTATGCTCTCTGGCTCAATCGCGGCAGGAAGAGCCTCTCGTGCAACATTTTTCTGCACAACAACAGCAACAGGAAATTGAAACATCTCTTCATTGTCATACACCTGTATCAAAACAGGATAAACCATGTCATAAATGAAATTGTAAGGAACATAACAAAACCCAAGAATTCCAAGCCCTTCCTGCAAGCCTACAGGCTCTGCAATCATAAGATTATTATTGCTGGGCCAAACCTCTATGCGGGAGGGAAACTCCTTTGAATAAACAAAATTCACGCCCTCGCCCTCTTTAAGCTCCCTGCTCAAATTAATGACAAAATACTTATTTGCATCATTATTTTTTGGATTCTGCCGGTAATATTTCCCTTTCACTTTTAATGATTGTGTATTTGCCTCAAGCGCATCCCGCAGCTGCCCTGACACGTCTTTAAACTGCCATATCATTGGAGAGCAGCTTATCTCTACGCCTGTAACAGGCGCGTAAAGATTAAGCACATCCACGCCAAAATCCTCAAGAAAGCTCTCTCTCTTCTCTTTGTCATATATATCTTTTGCAATATTATAGAATCTGCCAAGTCTTGTTTGAGTTTCTGCAGAATGCTCTCTTTTAGTTTCTGTCAGATTTCCAAAACTTACCTTCATCTCGCTGTTAATAGATGCCTTGATAGAATAATCATTGATGCTAACTGACGGCTCAAATTCTTTAAGTTCTATTTTATAGCCTTGGCTTGTAAACCCTGAGAAATCGCAGTCTTTAAGATTCTCGCTTAAATAATCCTCTATCTGCCTTTCTATCTCCTTTTTAGTTAAAAACTGCTCTTTTATTATTCCATTGCCTGAAACATAATACCAGTATGGCACAGCAGCGCCTGAAAAGTCTAATTGAGATGAAAAAGGCATATAATCAGAGCCAGGAGAAAATTCAGGCAATTTCACATAGCCTGCCTGTGTCTCAGCAATCTTTGATGCCAGGTCTACATCATTGCTTATGCAGCCAAGAAAATAATCAAAGGGCTCTCTCAACTCCTTTGTTATTGCTGCAGGAGCCTTCTGCCTTAAGGCAAAATATAAGATAACAGCGCCCAAAACAACAAGGGCAATTATTATGAAAATTGTCACCTGCGAGCGTCTTGACTTTGCAATATTTCCTTTTGTATCAAGGAAGTCAAGACGCGAGTTCGAGCGTTTTGATGTTGCTAAATTTCTTGATATATCAAACATCGAAGCGCGAGCAGAGCGTTTACACGAATGTAAACTTTATATGTTATTCTGATTGCAAACGCGAGTAGATTTTCTAGGCAAAAAAATTCCTCTTTTCATAACCATAAAAATCTAACGATAAAAGTGTATATAAACTTTACCAAAAATAACAAGGTTTATAATATTAAATGGGCCCGCGAGGAGTCGAACCTCGGATCTTCGCTATTATGATGTTTCTTCCTCCATTAAAAAGGGGGGTTGATTGTCAAGGATTGGTTCCTTACATCGTCACAGCGACGTCTTTTGTGGACTCTAAAAAACTTATAAGTTCTCAAAGAGTTAACCACTGGACTACGAGCCCATTCTGAAAGGCAAATCCATGTTCCTATATAAAGTTTTCTTTAAGTAAACAGGAACATCTCTCACATATAGAGTTTTGTTTTTAGAATATCTCAAATTAAATCTTATTACATGTTTAAGATTAGAACTCCCAATGACTTTAAAGTATTTTAGAATATTGCCCCATTTATTAGTGCCAGTTTCATGTCCGGTAAGATAAGTAAAAATGCCTAATTCCCTGCCAATATTATAAGCTTGGTGTAATAATTCGGGAATATAAGATGAAAACTGAACACAAAATTGGCTTCCCTTTCTACCCCTTCTAGAAACAGAACCATCGGTATCGACAAGCCCCCTAAGGCAAGCAATAGAGCAATTTTTATCTTTCAAAATTTGTTTTGGGATACATGAATTATTCTTTAGTTTATCTCCATATTTTAGGTTATAGTTATCTTTAAGAAAAGAACAAACATTCTTGGATGAAATTAGTAAATAACAAGTGTTTATTAGCCTTTTATCTCGGTATATTTTCGGTTTAATCCCAAATAATCTGATTATAAGTTCTGATAAATAATCAAAATAGGGCAGGTCATAACGATAATCTCCCGAAATCCTGACAAAATAATTAGTTATTGTTCCATCTCCTAAATATGCTCCAATAAATTCTGCTAATTCCTCATTTAATTCGGGGTAATTTATTTTTTTCAAATTACCAAAACTTTTCTTCCTTCCTTTATTTCGCCATATTTTAAGTTGAGAATTATATTTATTCATCATTTTAATAATACCCTTTTTTCCGCCTTTAACAGCCCCCCAATTTTTAGGCAAGTAAGTTATATCTAGTGATTTAATATCAACATTAGAAAGTGAACATAATTTTCTTACTAAAGACAGAGGCATAAGGCATTCTTCCCTGCCGTACTTTTTCAAGGCAGAATAATCTCAGTCGCACCTT
>JACOYM010000047.1 GCA_016181905.1 Candidatus Pacearchaeota archaeon
ATTGAAGATCTTCAAAACACCATAATCAGCCTTAGAAGCCTTTTCCCAAAACAGATAAATCACTATGAAACATTGATTGCCTATGAAGAATACAAGTATGTTTATTTTCCTTCTCAATTATTTTAAAATAAAGAAAAAGCAATAAGCTCTTCCTACTCCTCCTCAATCTCCTCTGCCTTCTTGTCAAGAATCAATATGTCTGCTATCTCCCTCTGCAGGTTTGCTATGTCTCCTCTCCTGAATGGCCCGAGCTTCTCTCCGTCCAGCCCGATAAATTCAACAACATCATCCTTGAACATAATCATTTTATGCTTCGCCTCTTTTTCCTTTCCATTCATGCTTATTGAAACATTCCTTTCGCCATCCTCAAAAATCTTCATTATCTTCTCAAACATCTCTTTTTCAAAATTGAGCATATTTTCAAAATCTCTCTTGCTTATCCCGGTCTCAGCCGCAACAAAAACAAGGTTCAAGAGTTTCTTCCTTCTTCTCAAAAGCAGCTCTTTAAAGATGGAAACAGCATTTTCAAGCTGTTTTTTTGTCTTGATAATTGTATCAGAAAACATATCATCATGCTTGTTCACAATGTCCTTCTTTTCATCAAAATATGCAGCTACCTCTGACAAGAAATTGCTAGGCAGTTTTTGCAGTTGCTCGCTGTACCTTTCCCTTCTTAATGCCTCATAAATGTCATTGTAAGTAATCATCAATCCTAAAAATAAGAGGTGTTTTTAATTATTATTGTTTTGAAAGACATCTATTTTCATGCTATTTTGTAAAGCCTATTGATTTTAATAGCTCTTTTCCGTAAATCTTCCCCAAGCTTCCTTTCATAGCGTCCTTCTCTGAAAATTTCTGCGGGTTTGGTTGCTTCTGGGCAGAATTATCAAACACTAACAAAGGCACCGGGTCAGATGAATGGCTTTTTAACCTGCATGGTGTTGCATGGTCTGCCGTAACAGCTAACCTGATTTTATTCTTCTCGCAAAAATTCTTTATAAATGAAAAAAATCTCTTATCAAGCAGTTCTACCATTGCCTTTTTCTCAAATGGCTTGTTGTCATGCCCGGGAATATCAGTTTCCTTAAAGTGTATATATGCATAATCATACTTTTTACGCTGGCTTTTCAGCACTTTTATTGAAAAATTGATTGCTGCATTCAATCCGTCATAAAGGTTTCTGTACACATCATAATTTCTCAAGGCAGGATAATTAAAGGAAAAAAGCCCCATGCATGCAGATTTTGCTATTCCAATTTCAAGAGGCATGTATGCAACATTGCACCAGTTATTCAGCTTATTTACAATAGGCTTTTCAATCCCTGCATCTCTTGTGAGGATAATATTTGCAGGCATAAGGCCTCTTTTTCTTCTGTGCTGATTAATCGGATGTTGGTCAAGAATCTTGTAGCTTTGCTCAATAAATTCATTTACAATATTTGCCGTATATTTTGTATTGTCCTCTTCATCAAGAGGCTCTGAGAATTTAATCTTGTCTCTTAATTCAAACTTTCCCTTTACTCTGTAGGCAGGGTCGGTATTTGTAATGTTGTCAGAAAATCCTCCTTTCAAGACAAGAACGCCCCTATGCTGCACTGTTGGTTTAAAAATGAATTTGCAGGGCAATTTCACATTTGCATTTATTGCCTTTGCAAGAATAACTGCCTCTTTTGTTGTCAATGTCCTGCCGGATCTTCTGTCTATAATGCTCTCGCTTTCTAAATTATCAATCGTAGCAAAGTTTATTCTTAATGCAAGGTCTCCTCTCTGCAACTCAATTCCTGCTCCAGTTGCCTCGAGCTGACCTCTTGTTGACAGGGTTGGGTTGTTTCCAAGAAGAGAAAGAATAGCGCCATCAGATTCTGGAACATTGTTTTCTGCTATCGTATAAACATATCCAAGATTTCCTCGCGATGCAAAATAGTCAAGATTTGGTTTGCTGGCAGCCTCTAACGGCGTTTTGTCTTCAAGCTGCTTTACAGGAAGGTCTGCTATTCCGTCAATAACAACAAGTATGCCTTTCATGAGTTATAAACAGAAAGGAAGTTTATAAATTTTATCCATAGGCTGCTGCAAAGAATCTGTTTTCTGCATAAAGATTTATAAATTAAATATGCATATAAGAGGCATGTTCAATTTTCTAAAAGAAAAAATATCTGAATGGACGCAGAAAATAACCGGAAGCAAGAAAGTAATAGAAATCAAAGCTAAAAAGAAGCCTGAAAAGAATGAGTCAAAAAGGAAAGAAAAGCCTACCTTAAAGATAGAAAGGAGCGAGGGTGAAATAAAGGAAGAGCGTGAAATAAGCGGCAAGATAATAGAGGACATAAAAAAGGAAAAAGGCACAGGGGATATTAAGAGCATTCCAACCTTAGAATCTATTAATGAGCTAGAAGAGGCAAGCGAAGAAAAGGAAAAAATAGAAGAAGAAAAAGCTGAAGAAAAAAAGCAGGGATTCTTTGATGGCTTGTTTAAAAAATTCAAAACTCTAAAGCTTGATGATGAGCAGTTTAATAGCATATTTGAGGAATTATACCTGTCTCTTATAGAAAATAATGTTGCAATAGACGCGGTAGATGAAATAAAAAAAAGTTTAAGGGAAAAACTTGTTGGAAAAGAGATAGAAAAGAACAGGGTTGAAGATGAAATTAAGAAAGGATTAAGAGAATCATTTGAAAAAATACTCATTGAGCCTTTCGATATAATAAAAAAGATAAAGGAAAAAGATGGTGTTTTCATCATTGTTTTCTTTGGAATAAATGGAAGCGGAAAAACAACAGCAATAGCAAAGCTTGCGCATCTTCTCCTTAAAAACAAAATCTCATGCGTGCTGGCGGCATCTGACACATTCAGGGCTGCTTCAATTGAACAGCTGCAAAAACACGCTTTTGCCTTGGGCGTAAAGGTGATAAAGCAAAATTATGGAGCAGACCCAGCAGCTGTTGCATTTGATGCAATAAAGCATGCCCGGGCAAATAACATCAAGGCAGTTTTAATAGACACAGCAGGAAGAATGCACACAAAAGAAAATCTGCTGAAAGAAATGGAGAAAATCTGCAGAGTGGCAAAGCCGGACTTGAAAATATTTGTAGGCGAAAGCATAACAGGAAATGACATAATAGAGCAGGTTAAGCATTTTAATGACATAATAGGAATAGACGGCATCATCCTCACAAAAACAGATATTGATGAAAAAGGCGGGGCTGCAATCTCCGTCGGTTATGTAGCACAAAAACCAATTTTATTTTTAGGCACGGGGCAAAAATACGAGAATCTGGAAAGATTCAGCAAGGAAAAAATAATAAAGAGCCTGGGTTTTTAATAAAAGGATAAATTAAGAAAAATTTAAATGGAAATCAAGTTCTTGCAAAAAAGAAAAAAGATTATTGCAGTAGAAAATGGAAAAGTAATTGGGCATTTAAGGTTTAATTATCCAAATGACCATTCTAATAGAAGAAATATTAATATTGATGACATATACATAAAGCAAGGGCAAAGAAGAAAGGGCATAGCAACACAAATGATACAGGCATTTTTGGGCAATCTCAAAGGCAAAATTGTTTGGGCTAGCTTATGGACAAATGAAGAAATGGAAGCAAACAAAACTTATGGATTATACAAAAAGCTTGGCTTTGAAGAATTGGCGCATCAGCCGGATTATTACAAAAAAGGCATTGGCACCAGGCTGTTTGTAAAAAGACTAAAAGAATAATCTCTTTCTGCTTCTGCTCTTCTCTGCAAGCATATACTTCATTTTGTCCCAGATTCTATACGAGCGTTTTAATAAAGAAACGCAGGATTTAATGTCCAAAAAAGGCGCTAAAGAGCCTTCTTCTGTTTTTATTTGATACTTATTATTGTAATGCATCTTGAACCTCTTGCTTATCTCGCTGATATCATTAAATCCTTCCTTGATAATCTCTATTTCTTCATTATTTGAATTGCCTGAAAGCATCGCCAGATATGGAACATGCCATAATCCGCATATTTTGGATGCCATTCTGTCTAAGGCAATTCCGTTCAGGCTGCACATTGCTATTCCCATCTGACATATTTATTCAAAATCATTCTTTCATAGAGCTTCATAGCATGCAAGCCATTTCTGTTCTTAATGACGCACCCAAACATATTTTTCAGGCAGCCTGTGTACACAAAAGCGTCATGTGTTTTTGGCAAAGCCAAGGAAATGGAAAATGCCTGCCTTGGCAATAAAGAAACCTTTCCTGTCTCTATTCCATTAAGCGTTTCAAAATCTATCTTGTCTGACTCAAACTCTGCCAAGTCAGAAAATCTAACCTTTGGGAATCTGTTTAATGCCTGCTTGTAGTATTCACCGCCATATTGCGTAAAAGCAAAGCTGTTGTCCCCAACAATAACCTCGTTAAATTTAGGGCAAAAAATCTCTAGAACTACCTCTAATGCATCAGGATGCGTGCATGCAAGCGGAAAATTCGTATCAATGGCATTCACCTTAATAAAAAGCCTTTTTGATTTCTTGCTTTTAATTGCCTTTTCTATATCCTTTTCAATAAGCCTGACTGCCTTTTTTATATTTTCTTTCCTGCTCTCTCCCTTGGCTATGCTAATTTTCATTTAAGAACTCCTTTGATCTTTGT
>JACOYM010000048.1 GCA_016181905.1 Candidatus Pacearchaeota archaeon
TCTGTTACAGAGAAAATCTTTTCATCAGGCCAGAATGTTATTATTGTCCCTGTTTCCTCTCCCTGATATTTTCCTGCCTCTTTCACTGCAGTGGTTGGACTGCCTCTTGAATATTCCTGCCTGTAAATCTTTCCTCCCCTGCGAACCTCTGCAATCATTTTCTTTGAAAGGGCATTAACAACGCTTATGCCAACGCCATGCAATCCGCCGGAAATCATATATGCCTTCTTGTCAAACTTTCCGCCGGCATGCAGCTTTGTTATAACAATCTCAAGGGCAGATTTCTTGAATTGGGGGTGTATGTCTACAGGAATGCCTCTTCCATTGTCTTCTACCCTGACAGAACCATCTTTGTTGATTGTTATCTTTATGCTTGTGCATACTCCAGCAAGGCATTCATCAACAGAATTATCCACAACCTCATAAACAAGATGGTGAAGGCCTTCCTTGCCTGTGCTGCCAATATACATTGAAGGGCGCATCCTGACTCCCTCTAAACCTTCAAGCACCTTTATCTCTTCTGCCCCATACTTTCCTTTTTCCTTTTCAGACATTTTTTATTAGTTTTATTCAAACCTTGATTTTAGAGTTTTGCCACTAATTCCCGAAGTTTCATGGCAAAGTTTTAGGTAGAATTTACCCTTAATTTACCTCTTTACTTATCAGAAAAAGCAGCTGCATTTAAAAACCTTTCTGCTGCAAAAATGCAGAATATCGACGATAAAATGGGAAAGAGGGGTTATTATATAGAAGGATATATATGTTGTAGGATATAATAAGATGATGCATAAACTACCAAAGTCAATTTCTTTTTCACTTAACTGAGTGTTATATTGAATTTTCCTGCTGGAAAACTTTTCGCTCTGCATTTAGATTTTATTCGCGTATATTCTTCTCCTTTGGAGGAAAAGCTTAAGAACTATGCTCTTGGAAGGATTTGATAAGCTCTTTTTTCTAAATCAAAATGAACCGCCTGCCCCTTATTAAGCTCGCCTATTTCTTCTTTTCTTCCAAATTCTTTATTTAGAAAGTAGCTAAGAAAATCCCTTAAAAGCCCTAAATGAGTCATCATAATTAGACCCTCTGCCTTTTCTCTTCTTTCATCTACTAAAGCCATTACTTTGACTAAGCTGGGCTGGAAATAATAACAATCTGGTGGCCCATCATGTTCTGACCACAAATATGGAATTTTATCAAATTCTAGATGTAAAGCCAGTTGAACTGCCAACACTTCAGAACAATCTAATGCCCTTGGTGCCGTGGAAGAAACAAGATGAGCAGACTTTCCATTAAAGATTTCTTTTATAGCTCTGCCTAATTCTTCCATCTGGTGATGACCAGACAAACTTATTCTAGGATTTGAGTAACTTATGTAATCTCCATGTCTTGCCACAACTAAATGTTTCATACAATAAGTAATTCGGTTTATATTCTTAAAGATTTATATGCTATACTTAACACAATGCACTGCAACCCAAGTTGCAAGCGCGAAGGAACAATTAACCTCGCTTGCCTCTCTTTCTTTTCTCTCTCAGCCTCTCCATCATCCTTGAATAAAGCCTCAAATTATGTATTGTTGCAAGCCTTTCTGCTTTTCTTCTGTCGTTCCTGAAATAAGCATGCAAATCCTTAAAAGAATAATTCCTGCAGAAGTGGCAGTCGCAGTCTGCCTTCATATTAAAATACTTTTTTCTTATATTTATTGAAATGATTTTATTTTTATTCTTGCCTTTGCACACAAACAATCTCTTATGCCTTGCGTCCCTTGTTGGAATAACGCAGTCAAACATGTCATATCCAAATTTAACTGCATCAATAATGTCCTGCGGCTTTCCTATCCCCATGGCATACCTTGGCTTGCCTTCTGGAATAAGCGAGGAGACATATTTCAAAGTCCTGCTCAATAGCCTTCCTTTTTTGACAGGCCATCCGCCAAAGCTGTATCCATCAAAGCCTATTTTTAGAAGTTCCTTAGCGCAATGCTTCCTTAATGTTCTATTTTCCCCTCCCTGCACTATTGCAAAAATGAGGGGCTTTTTCATTCCTTTTGCATGCCTCTTATTTTTTGTCAGCCTTTCAAATTCCTGCTTGCATCTTTTCGCCCAGCTTATTGTCCTCTCAACAGATTTTTTCTGCTCCTGCTGTGATATAGAAGCCTCTGTGCAGTCATCCAGGCACATGACAATATCTGATTTTATTTTCAATTGCAGTTGAATGCAGGTTTCGGGGGTTAATACAACCTTTTTGCCATCCAGCATAAAAGTAATCTTCTCGTCCTCAATCTTTCCGAGCTCAGGATGCCTGTGGATTAAAGACATAACCTGAAAGCCCCCAGAATCAGAGATGACTGGCTTATTAAAATTCATATATCTGTGAATCCCGCCTTTTCTTGCAATCTTATCAACCAGATTGTTCTTTAAAAGATGGTAGATATTGACAACAACGCCATCAACCCCTGCATTTTTCAAGTCAGCAGAACTAACACTCTTTACAAACCCGCATGTTGCATCAGGAAAAAATGCTGGAAAATGCACATAGCCGTGGGAGGTTTTTATTGACTTTATCTGCTGTCTTGTTTTCATATAAGCTTCAGAATGTGAATGTTTATAAATTTCATTATGCCACAAAACAAAAAAGAGAATTTTTAAAAGCTTGGGGCTTTTTTTCTTGAGTAGGTAATTCAATCACACCTTCACCATGTTGGCGTTTTTCACCAATGCCTCTTGTTTTGTATGGAATAATAATTCCAGTAGTGTAAACCATTTGGTCAACCATTCCTTCTATAGTGCAGGGGATTGTCCCTATAACAGGAAAAATATCTTCTCCTGTTGCAATATCCCTGCCTGTTAGCCCAACAAAACTTCTTATTGCTGTATAAGGTATATTATATATACTCTTAAAATAATTTTCAAGAACATTCTCTGGACTTATTTTACTTTCTTTTGCTAATTTGATATCTATCATTCCTATTAGTAAAGTTGCAGCAGTAAGAGATGCCCCAGCTAAAATTACAGCAAGATTTTCTCTAAGTTTCTTCATTTTTATTATAGAACATAAAAAGTGCCTATTTTTAATTTTTTATAGCATACAAAGATAGGTTTTCAATAATCTATTTTTTCTCTTCTTTGTTCTCTGCTTTGCTTTCTTCCTTTGGCTTGGCTTCAGCCTTTTTTTCCTCTTTCTTTTCAGCAGGCTTTTCTTTTGCTTCTGCCTTTTCCTTAACTGCCTCTTCTTCAACTTCAGTCTTATCTATGCCTTTCTGCTTTGTCACCCACTTTAATTTTTTTCTCCCCATTTCGTGGTTCTTCCTGCACTTGCTTGAGCAAAAATGCAGGACTCTTCCGTCTACATGGACAAATGTAAGTCCATCTGGAAATTCATAATTTATCTTGCAAATTGAACATTTTGGCATTTTTAGCAAACCCCTACAGATTCTTTTTTAACCACATAAAACTCATAATATCCTTTTCTTTGGCCATTACCTCCAACATTCTCATAACCTTCTGTGCTGCCGATAATTTCATAACCGCAACCTGTTATACAATCCTCTAAGACTTTTTTTTCAGAAGATTTTGTCCTGTCTGTATTTATCCTTAATGTTTTAGTTTTAGTTTCAACATCTTCTTCTATCTCTTCAATTCTTGTCTTTATTATTTCAGAGACATTCTTCTTTCCATCGACAGCGCGGCCTAAATTATTGTTCATTTTATTTTTCAGCTTAATTAAGTATAAGACCCCTTAGTTATGCTTGACCTTATTCTTCTTGCCTCTATCTCTGTTTCTCTTAGCATTAAAATGTCATTTGCTCTTACAGGCCCTTTTGCATTCCTTCTCAACACCTTTCCTTTGTCATATCCTTCAAGTATCCTGCATCTCACCTGAGTTATCTCGCCTCTGAACCCCGTCGTGCCAATAATGTCTTCAACAACAGCCTGAACAGCAATGCTTGCTGCTCTCTCTTTTCCCTGCTTGTCCTGCTTTCTTTCTGCTTGTTTTTCAAGCTCTTCAACGCGGTCTACCTTTTCTTTTTTCTCAGATTTGTTTTCCTTTTCTGCATCACCTGCATTAATTACAGCAACAGATGAGCAAGGCACTTTTATTCCAACTGCGGCGCCAAGCTTTTGCTTGCTGTCAACTTCTATGCACCTAATGTTCTTATCTTTGCATAAAATAGGCAGATGCTGGATAATCTCTTTTGGAGAAACATCTGATGCTACAAACACAGCCTTGGCTGTTCCTCTCTCAACAGCCTTTGTGACTTCATTCGTGCCTTTTTCTATCTTTCCTGTCTTTCTTGCCTTTTCTACTATGTTATAGAAATCTACCATTTTTTAACCTCCCTCATATTTAATCAGTCATAGGTAAATTTATCTAACTCTATTGAAAAACGCATTTAAAAAGCTTTGCCATTCGCAAGCTTTGTTTAATAAGTCCTTAAATTGTCTTACTTTTTAAACAAAAATTTATTTTACTTTAATTGCTAATTTATTCAAAGTTTCCTTAATTTTGGCTCTTTGTTTATTGACTTCTTTTATTTCTTTTATTTTATTCTTGATTTTTCTCATTTTGTATCTTCTAAGTTCATTTCATAGATATTCTTATTAAAAAGCTTATAAACCTTGGCGTATGTATATAAAAATGAAAGAAAAAGCTTTTGATTTATTAGAAGAAATCATAAATAGAGAAAAAGATAAAGAAGCAACAATCATTAAATTTTCCAGAGAAGATGCTTTAAAGAAAGAAGATGTCCGTCATCTTAAATTGCTGGATGAATGCCAAAAAGAAGAATTTGATAAATTGTCAAAAATAAATCAAAAAACAGGGGAATTGCTGAAAAAATATAGTATAGTTGAAGCAGATAGGGAACTTATAGAAGATATCATTGAAATTTCAGAAGATTATGTCAAAGAGGTTAAACCAGCCAATGAACCGGAAAGTGTAGATAAGCATATAGAATTAAATAAAAGATTAACAGAAATAAATGATTTGTTCAGAGAGTATTTAAGTGAAGATTATGAATGGCTTAAAGTAGACGAAGCTTTATCAAAATATAAAACAAGGCAGGGCACTGATAGAGAAAAGGAACAAACAATAGAGATTCCTGTAAGCAATAATAGGAGAGTTTACCTAAACATATTTGAAAATGGACAAAAAGCTAGCCTAAATACCGACCCTTTTAAAGATCCTTACAAAGTTAAGATGGATGACGCTGCTTATGAATTTATTGGTGGAAAGTTAACTGAAGATGAACTACCTCGCCCTAAAGGGCAAGGTATCAAAATGCATAAATAAAAAATGTTAACGAAAATCGGTCCAAGGTTGGGAAGAGCTGATGTAATGCTCA
>JACOYM010000049.1 GCA_016181905.1 Candidatus Pacearchaeota archaeon
ATTGCCATGATTGTTGTAACATGGAAGATATCAAGGGTGTCTGCTTATCTTCTTGTTCCTTATCTGCTCTGGGTGAGCTTTGCTGCTGTGCTGAATTATCTTATTTTAATTTGAAAGGAGGTGCAAAATAAAATGTCAACAAACAAAAACAAGCTTGGATTAACAGTGGGAATTTTTGCAGCAATTCTGCATGCTGTCTGGGCTATCCTTGTTGGAGCTGGAGTCGCGCAGGCATATCTGAACTGGATTTTCCCCATGCACTTTATAGGGAATGTTTTCCAGGTTGCGAATTTCAGCTTGCTGACTGCTTTGCTTCTTGTAATCCTGGCGTTTATAGGCGGCTATATCTGCGGATGGATTTTAGGGGCTTTGTGGAATTGGGTAGATAAGGGCAATAAGAAAAGAGGATAATCTTAATTGCTTTGCTGCCTTTCTGAAAATGGTTCTAATGGTCGAGCTTGGGCTTTAATGTCAGAAGAAACCTCTAGCCAGTCTGGAACATAAAGATAAGCCCTATCATCACCACCATACATCCAATCATTGTGCATGTAGTATAATGGAGTTAATTTGTGTGGGCTAAGTTTTTTTCTTTGCAATTCCATTGCTTCCTCAATAGGTTTGAAAATCCATTCTCTATCCCTACTATTTGAATGTATGGTAACTTTTCCGTGTTCATCTATTAATTTAAACTCTTTCATAGTTGATTCTATTGGAACAACCATCGCTAAGATGTCTTTTGAGGGAATCGTTCCTTTGTAAACCTTTACAGTAGGATGGGGTGCAGCAGGATATTCTTCTTCTAATAAAGGGGCATATTTATCATCAAGTATTAAATACGAGTTTTTACTAGACAAAAATGCAGCAGTTTCTCCGTTTCTCAAAGAATTATTCCGTGAGAATTTATGAAAAGCGACTGCATCTGGGCGATTATGGGGGTTATCATAAACATATCCCCCCCATTCAAACTTCATTCCTTTTCTTTCTAATTCTTCTATAGGCATTAATCCATGTTCTAATGCTGAGATGGCATTTAGTAGAGTGGTTTGATGATGAATAGTTGATTCTAATTCTTGAATCCTTCTGTATTTTATTTCAAAATCTTGACTTTTCATAAGGATTACAATTAATTCCAACCTTAAAAATCTTTGTATTTTAGTAACTTCTAAGTAACATTTAATACAAGCCTAATTCTTTATTTTCGGCTTCGCCAAGTTTGGTTAATGCAATACGATAGAATCTTACATACTTACTCCGAGAAGCTTGCCTATTATAAAGCCAATGAGAGCAGCAGCCATGCCTATGATTGTGAGCTGAAAGCCTTTTTTAATCCAGTTTCCAATATTCACCTTTGCTTCTGCTGCACCTGTGATGAACAAGGCGATTGCTGAGATAATTAAACTTCCTGTAATGGCTTGTGATATTGGCATGAAGAAAAAGGCAAGCAAGGGGATTAAAGAGCCAATGATTGCCGCTATTCCTACGACAAATGCACTTTTAACAGGATTAAGAAATTCGCTTGACAAACCAAGCTCCTCTTTCATCATTATGCTGAGCCAGATTTTCCTGCTTGATGTTATATGCTTTACTATGCTATTAAGAAGCCTGCCCCTAAATCCTTTCCTGTGATAGATGCCATATATCTCTTTTTTTTCAATATGAGGAACTGTTTTCATTTCATAAAGCTCTTTTTCCTGCTGGCTTTTATAATAATCCTCTTCTGCCTTTGCAGATGTAAAGGCAACTGCTGCCATTGAGAATGATTCTGCGAAGGTTGCAGCCAAGCCTGCAATAATAACAAGCCTTGCATCCCTTGTAGCGATTGCCATGCCAAGTATTATGCCCAAAACATTCACTAATCCATCCTGCCCGCCGAGAATAAACTCACTGAATAATGCGCCTGCCTTTGAGTGCCTCTCTGTGCCTGCGGCAGCCGGAGCAGTTATCCTTCTTGCCTCTTTTATGCTCTTTCGCATAAAACAATAATAATTGTTTGGTTTATTAAACTTTAGTTTTGTTTTTACGCAAAGCATTGGGAGAAAGGGATTAAAGAGCTATTTTTTACCCTAAAAAAGCCGGATCTATCTTCAAAACCTGCAGAATAAATGCTCTTATTTCATTATTTTTGTGCGAATTTAAGCTTATGTGCTTGTCCTCTGTTGAAATTTTTATTTGAACCCAGCCAAGATTATTTAGTTCTTTGACTGCTTTTTCAGAATCTTTTATGCTTGCATTGTCTGCTAAATGAAACAGATTTTTAAGGGGGGTATGTGCTCCACCCCATTTTCCTTTTCTGTAAAGCTTAAATAAAAGTTGAGCTTTTAAGTATTCATAATCTGCCATTTTCTCACTTCTTTTAGAGCAAAACTCTAAAAGATATTAATTTAGCAAGGTTTATAAATATTATGTTTTTAGTGATTACTATATTTTTTTAGTTAAGAAAATACAAAAAACGAAAGATTTATAAATAGAGAGAGAGTATATTTTTAATGGAAGAAAAATCATTTTTTTTGCAGTATTTGGGAGACAATCCAAAAATGAGGGTTCTGGATTTTTTAATGGATAACTTTGCTTTGGATTTTTCACTTCCTCAGATAGCACAAGGAAGCGCAGTAGCCTATACCACATTAATAGAGCTTCTGCCCGGATTAATTAAGCAAGGCATAATCACAGAAACAAGAAAGATAGGGAAAAGCAGGCTTTACAAAATAAATCTTGATAGCCCTATTGTTAAAGCTTTGCTTGCCATAGACATTAAATTGTCTGATGCTTTTATTCAAAAAGAGGAAGTTGCTGCTTAAAATCGCTAAAAACCACTGGTTTTTATTGTTCTTATAAGAAAGATTGTACGAAGTTTTTAAAGTTTTTATCCTTATTTTATTCTGTTTTATTCATTGATTAAAGGTTTTTAGCAAAGTGCAGAAGTTTTAGCAGCAATATTTTTGATCATTTAAGTGAGCTGTTAGGATAAGAGTCCCTGGATAACACATCCCCCCACCATTAGGACATATCCTGGTCTTCATTCTTGGAATTAAATTGCCTTCAATCCTTATAACAGAATAATGCCGATTATTATCCAATTTAAAATCTTCATCTTTTGCTCCTCCTTCAACTAAATATTCCCTTAAAGTTTTTTTCATGTTTTATAAAAATGTCTTAGATTTTTAAAGATTGTTATAATGATTTATATAGATTAAATCTTTTTAGCGTTACGAGGAAGATTTTGCTTAACCAAAAACAAGCATCTTTCTTATTTCATCTTCTCTGATTATTACTTGGAGTGATAGCTTGCTCTCTAAAGATTTGATAATGGCTTTTTTTTGTCTTGTTTCTGCTTTCCATCCAGATTTTCCTCTGAAGATAATTGGAGAGGTATATGCACAGGGAGGCCGGAATGCCTGTATTGTCTGGGGCTCTAATGTATAATTAAAAGAATGCCCCTTTTTCCTGTAACCCAAGACCTTGAAGCTGGTGAAAACATATTGCTCCTCATTTATTTTCCCTATAACATAATGCCCTTCAACTTCTTCAGAAATCTTATATTTAGGCGCTGTTTTCTTTGTTTCGTGTTTTATTGCTGCTTTTTTATCAAAAGATCTATTACCACATATTTCACATTCATAGGCTTTGATTGTTTTGACCATATACCTATTTAATTTTATAAGGTTTTAAAGGATTGTTGTATTCTGAGATATATTTTGATAAACTGCCTCTTTTTTATAATTTTTATACTGGATAGCCTGTTTTTCACTCATGCAAAAACATATAGTTTTTGCTTAAAAGTTTTAATCAATCTTGACTAATAAAATCATTGATTAAGGCTTTTTGCTACTTCCTGTATTCTTTTCTCAAGATTCTCAAAGATATAGCATTTATCACATTTATGAACAATACTTGAGTCAAGTGTTTTTAATATGAATTCCTCTGAATATTTCTCC
>JACOYM010000014.1 GCA_016181905.1 Candidatus Pacearchaeota archaeon
GCAATTCTTTGCTTTTTCAAGCAAAGGAAAAATCTCGCTTTCAGCAGCCTTGTCATAATCTACATAAATGGGAGCAACATCCACTTTAATTCCTTCTGTTTTGACTGCATCAAGAACTGCTCCGACTAATCCTGACTTTGGCTCTTTTAGTTGCCCGTTATAACTTCTTCCTCCTTCTGGAAAAAATAAAATGTTTTCTCCATTGACAATGAGTTTCCTGACATAAAGATAAAACTCTTTAAGATACTGGTAGCTTGCGTTCTCTCTGTCAACAGAAAATGCCCCAAATTTCCTGAACTTAAAAATTTTGTCAAGCGGCCATATCAGGAGGTTCTGCCCAGCAGCAATCCTTGGAATAGGCATGTTATTTGCGGCTATAATATAAGCCAAAAGCACATAGTCAATATGGCTCTTGTGGTTTGAGGCATAAAGAATTCTTTTTCTTTCTTTCTCCAATTTTTTGCTTTCTTTAATTCCAGCTAAATTCTCTAATCCAGAAACAACAATCTCATCAGCAAACCTCTCGCAAAATCTGTTTTGCCTTGCCATCTCTATGCTATCAATAAAAAACTTTTCGTCAAAGCGATGGGCGATATTATGCCTGTCAGATTTTTTCTCCTCCATTCTATATGAAAAGCACCAAGATTTTTAAATGCTTTCTCCTTGGAAAGATATGAATATAATGAATTACATTGCAGAAAAGAGCAGCCAATTCTCATATTTGTTCTTGGCAAGAGTGTATAGTTCACTTCATCGGCTGGAAGGCGAGCTTCCAAAAGGCATAATAGAAAGCGGCATGCTGGCGCAGCATCCATTAATGGTTATACCGGTATGGGCTGCATATAAACTGGGGCTCTATAAAACAGGCGGAAAAATGATAAGCAAAACAATTGCAAAAGATACAAGCAAAAATCTGGAAGAAGGATTAGAAGGAAACAAAGAAGAAAAATTAGAAAAGATAATGGAAGAAAAATTATAACGCCTTATAATCTTTTTATTTTCGCTCCCTCGCCCGTATCGTCAACATAAAAACCTCTCTGTTTTATCTTCTCGCGAAGCTCATCTGCCTTTTTCCAGTCCTTGCTTTTTCTTGCGCTTTCCCTCTCATCCACAAGCCTTTTGACCTCCGCTGGAATTTCTATCTTTTCCTTTTTTAATAAATCAAGCCCAAAAACCCTGTCCATCTTTTCAATTGTTTTTATTTTGCCCTCTGCCTTCTCATCTCGCAGAAGCTCCCACAAAACAGCAAGTGCTTTAGGCATATCCAAATCATCATTTATCGCGTCTTCAAACCTCTTCAAATAGCTTTCATTGACTTTGCCGTCATCTTTCAGCTCTTTTATGATATTTTTCAATCTTTCATAAGAGTTTTGGGCATTTTTTAGTATCTCCAAAGAAAATTCTAACTGAGTTCTATAATGGGCTGTTAGGCATAAATACCTGTATGAAAAAGGCTTGAATTCTAATCTTTCAAGCTCTGATATTGTATACAAGCCACCTTTGCTCTTGCTTACCTTTTCTCCCTTTGATGTCAGAAACGCCCCATGTAGCCAGTAATTTACAAACTTTTTTCCTGTGGCTGCCTCGCTTTGCGCAATCTCATTTGTGTGATGAACAGGAATATGGTCCTCTCCTCCTGTATGAATGTCAAAATGTTTCCCTAAATACCTCATAGACATTGCAGAACACTCAATATGCCAGCCGGGAAAGCCAATGCTCCATGGAGAATTCCACTCCTGCTGCCTTATTCCTGGCTTCTCTGAAAACTTCCACAAAGCAAAATCTGTTGCATTTCTTTTTTCTCCCAAGCTGATTCTTGCTCCTGCCTTTAATCCCTCTTTTTTCAATTTTGCGAGCTTGCCATAATCCTTTAACTTGCTTGTGTCAAAATAAATTCCATCGCTTGTTTTGTATGTATAGCCCTTTTTCTCAAGTTTTTTGATAAGTTCTATCTGCTCTTTTATATGCTCTGTTGCCTTGCACCACATAGACGGCTCAATAATATTAAGTTTTTTGAAATCCTCTTTAAAAACATTCCAATAAAAATTAGCAATATCCCCTGCTTTTTTGCCTTCTCTCTTCGCAGCCTTTTCAATCTTATCCTCGCCTTCGTCAGCATCGCTTGTCAAATGTCCCACATCAGTTATATTCATTACATGCTTTACTTTGTAGCCATTGTAGATTAAGGTTCTTTTCAAAATGTCAGAAAAGATATAGCTTCTCAGATTTCCAATATGCTGGTACCAGTATACGGTGGGTCCGCATGTATAAATTCCAATTTCTCCTTTCCTGATGGGCTTGAATGCCTCTTTTTTTCTGCCGAGTGTATTAAAGAGTTTTAACATCTTTATTTGGTATTGATTAACTTAAAACCTCCTTCTCCTAAATTTATCACTTTTGTTCTTCCAATGTTCTTTTCACCTTTTCCTTCATGTATGTGACCACAGATAACATATTTAGGTTTTTCTCTCTTTATATAATTTAATATTATCTCGCTTCCAGCATGTTTTCCTTTCCATCTTTTAGGGGCATATTTTGCAGTCACTTTATCCAGAATATTAAAAGGGGGTTGATGAACAATTAAAATATCAATATATTTCAATTTTCTAAAAAACTTTCTTGCTTTTTCATCTTCTTTTCTGTGTTCTTTCAAATATTTTTTATCATTGCCAATAAATCTTTTTACCCAATCCTTTTCAACAAAATAGCCATATCCAGCAATAGAAATCCTTTCAATATTTTTTATTTTTCCGCTTATATTCTGAACATTTTTTATTTTTTTGATTCTTTTATTAAGCAATGGAAGTTTTAATTTAATTTTTCTTGATAATTTTTTAATTTCAGAATCTGTCATCTCCACATTTCCATATATAAAATAAGTTGCAGTTGTTATTCTTTTTAGAATATTTAATGTAGAACTATAAATTTGAAGGTATGCTCTTTTTTGCTGAAGATTTGAAGGTTTGTAATTTCTATTTTCAATTTTCTTGAAAGCTTGTTTTCTCGCTAAATCTGCTTTTCCTAAATCGCCAGTACACAAGATTAAATCTGCCTTTTTTGCCAACTTCTTCAATCTTTCAGGAAACCTTCCGTGAAAGTCGCCGATAGCTAAAATCTTCATAATATCAATAAAAGATTAGAGTTTAAAAAACTGCCTTTCACCTTGCATAAAAATCTTATTTGATTTTTCTTTAGCAATACAAATGCATAGCAACATTTATAAACCAGTAACTACTATATAATTAATAATAACTGCTTGAAGTTATGAGGGGTGAAGGGGCATAGATGAAGTCAGACAGAACAAATATATTTATCATGGTCCTTATCTCATTGCTTTTGTTAGCCATAGGAGTCTCGCTTTCAAAAGCCTCTCTTTCAGAGCAGGATTTCTCTAAAATCTGCAGTGATTTGTCAAAAATAGGCAAAACTGAATTAAATGAAAAGCTGGTTGAAGCTGGCATTGATGCAGAAAACACCTCTCTTCCTTATATCTCTGAAGCATGCAATAGCCTAGCGCAAACTGATTCTATTTTCACAGAGGAAGCCAAAGATAAAAAAATAAAAAAGAAACAAGATACCGATGTTGTCAAGGAGAGCCGGATTATTGAGAATAAAGGAAAAGGCAGAATAAAATTTAATAAAGAAATCATTGCTGATGTTATTGATGTTGACAAAAACCCAAATGTTTATGTTAATGATAATTTAATAGCAGTAAATACAGAAGAGTTGCCTGAGCTTAAAGAGCCGGCTGCCTTAATAATTGAAAATCTGCATTACATTGAAACCCCAAGGATATTATACAGCAGCAGGTTCACAACAAAGAGGGAGGAAATAACCGAGCCATGCCCAGAAGATAT
>JACOYM010000015.1 GCA_016181905.1 Candidatus Pacearchaeota archaeon
CGCATTAACATTAAACTCCTTTATCTTGCCTTCCAAGCATGCCTTAAACCCTGCGATTTTCTTGTCCTTGTCTGCATCATCGCACGCGCTTAGCTTGTTTTCTGCTATGCACCCTGCAGCGCTTTTATTGATTGCCTCAAAATCAGCTAATCCCAAATCAATCAATTCTGTTTCTATTATAATATTTGGCTCATAATTTACTCCAATCAATATTGTAATTTCTTCACCTGCAGGTATAACCCATAATATCTTTTTCTGTTTTTTTGCATCAAATTGCAAGTTTATTTTTATATCCTTGACATTCAAAACAGCATTCCTGCCGTCAAACTCAACAGAAAACTTATTCTGCTCAATATTATTCTTAAGCCCATTCAAAATATTCTCGCTCTCTGGAAACTCCAATGCCCTGATATTCTCCTTGAAATAGCCCGCAATCTTCTCCTTAAAAGCTGTATTTGCATTGCTGTCAACACTGCAAAACTCTTTTTTAATTCCATCTACCTCGCCAAAAGAAGAGCATGAGCTTCCAACAAATGCCTGCTCCTCTGCAACATCCTTGTACGCCTTCACAATCGCTAAATCAAGTGTATCTGCAAGATAAAAATCAATCTTGTTCTCAACAGCATATGCTGTTTCCAAGAATTTGGCGTCTGCAATTTTTTTGTCTATCTTTCCGCTTAGCAAAAAGATAAGCAATGTTGCACCCATAAGCGCCAGGGTCATAAGCACAAGCAAAACTATTGAAACATCTGCCCTTTTCCTGCAAAACATTTTGTTTCTTCTGTAAATTTTATTTAGCTTGTTTATTTTCATCCTAACACCTTCCTACAAAGAGTTTAATCTCAATTTGCCCTTCTTTTCCCCGAAGATAAATCACATCTGCCTTTTCATAATATCCTGATTTAATTAAAAAAAGCTTAGATGTATATTCCATTATTTCATTTTTCTTAGAAGATATCTTAAGCAAATAACACTCTGGTTTGCTGTATTTAGCCAATTCTAACAAATTATTTTCTATCTGATTTTTTATGCTCTCTTGCCCCATCTCACTCAAGCTTGATACTTCCAGTGAATTTTTTATTGTTGCCTCTTTCTCTGCATTATTATAGCTGATTGTTATATGGCTGTTCAGCAGTGTAACAAGCATTCTTGACTGCATCAATGACTCTTGCTCTATTGTTTCTGCAGAAATTCTATAATTAGCACCTAAAACCTTTTTTGTCTTTGATATAACAACAGAAGCTGACAAAAACAGCAGCAATATAAAGAATATAATCAAAAATGCGCCTATCCAAGTGATTGTTGAGCCTATCTGCGCTTTCTTCTTATTCAGTTTTTTTCTTGCTTTTTCTTTGTTTGTCATATTCTATTTATAATTCAATCCTCCCTTTCTGGTTTGAGCCTGCCAATATCTTTAAAACAAGTTTCTCAGGAATTGCATTGTCATGCCTGTTAAATACAATAAAAGATTTTTCAGAGCATCTTGGAAAATGCTCTGCCTTGCCGCCTTTTTTCTCTTCAGCCTCTTTAGTCTTGCAATCCTCTGGAATTGTGCCTGCCCCTGCAGAAAATGAAAGTTTTTTTATCTCGCTCGCGCATTCATTATCCTTGCAAGAACTGAAATCATAAACAGAAATTCCTATGTAAAAATTATTATTGTTTTTTATAACACTCTCGTCTATATTGCAGTTTTTGTAAATATCAAAATTGCTTCCCGTCTTTATGAATTCATTGTCTAAATAGCCATTCTGAATAATGCATCCTGCAACCTTTCCAGCAAGTATGCCTGCCTCTATCTCCTTTACATCGACATCAGCAGAATAATACATGACAACTGATGCAACTATTGTTACCCCGATAAGAGCCAGAATAAAAAACCACCAAATAGACAAAGTCTTCTCCCCTGCATTCTTGTCCCTGAAAATTTTGCTGAGGCTAAACATTTTGCATCTTCTCCTTAATATCTATTTTCAGATAAATGCCCTGAACAGCAACAGAAACATCTGCGTCATTGAAAAACTGATAGCTGAATGCCCCCCTCTGGCTGAGCTTGATCATTATCTTGTTTTCCTTTGCATCAATCCTTGCAACATTCTCCGGATTTACATCATTCTTCTTTGCTAACTTTAGCGCATCCTCCATCTCAATAAGAATGCTCATTCCAGGCTTTGCGCTGTCTATAATCAATGCTGCCTCTTTTGCATATGCCTGTTCTAAAACAGAGGCCCCGCTTCCTGCCCTTGTAACAAATACAATCATCATTGAAAAAAACATTATATTCAGAATTATGAATATAACATTCTCAATAACAGGAGAAAATGCTCTCTTCCTGTCCAAAAACAAAAATCCTCTTTTTTCCATTTGTTATTTTCTTTTAAGGAATGCTTTCAATCACGCTGCAATAGCTTGATATGTCATCTGCGTTATAATTTATTGTCCTTACAACACTGCACCCGTTTCT
Source organism: Candidatus Pacearchaeota archaeon (assembly GCA_016181905.1). Lineage (GTDB taxonomy): Archaea > Nanobdellota > Nanobdellia > Pacearchaeales > GW2011-AR1 > JACOYM01. The sequence continues at coordinate 2,462 of JACOYM010000015.1, forward strand.
CGCATCCGTGCCTATAGAAACATCACCGCAATAACCTGCTGTAATCGCCCTGTTTCTTGCCACATTTGCCTGCTGGTAAATTCCAGCAGCTGCAAGAATGCTCCCGCATATAACAGGACCCCATCCAGTGGTGCAAGCCTTTCCAACTAATTTTCCACCAGCTATTGTTGCTTTAGGTGCAGTCAAGAAAGAGCCTATTGCAACTCCTAAAATTGTATTGCCAGCATTTATAGCAGCCTGCCCCTGCTGCGGAGAGGATATCTGCATAAACAAGACGCCAAGCTCATCTGCATCCCCTGCCCCCGACTTTTCTTTGTATAAATCTAATGAAACGGGTTCATCAATTTTTACAATCTTGCCATCTTTGTCTACAGGTATAGTAAGGGAAATATCATTCTCAATTGAAATCTGGGCAGGGCTTGTTCCTGCAAGATATGCATAATAAGAAACATTCTTTCCAGGAACCATATGGCTCATCATATACTCAAAAACATCTATCTTGCTTAAATCAGCACCTGTTTTATCCAAGCTTGTTTTATCAAAAGCAATCCTGCTGCATAAAACACATGTTGGATATACTGTGCCAATGCCATATGTCTTTGTCAGCTCCTGTGAAAAAAGGCTAAGCTTTCCCTGTCCCATCATTGTCCAGCAGTTATAAATCTCCTGGGTGATTGCCTTTTCTATGTCCTTTCTTGCCTTATCCCTATCAGAGGATATCTTTACTTTTGTAACACCCTTAACATCCTTGAATTCTGCGCAGCTTCCAAATGTTGATGAGGTTATGCAAACCTTGTCTGTCATGCATTTTAATGGAATATATCCCTGTGTAACAGAAGGCAGAGTTCCTCTCAAAACAACAGATTCATGGCATACCTGGCTGTTTACCTGCCCGCCCCATTTAAGCTGTATTATAAAAAATATAATTATTGCAAAGCCCAATACAAGCAGGATTATCATCACAATCTGGGATGTTGTGATATCTGCCTTTTTATTTTTAGCCTTTTCTTTCATCTCTTTCTTCTTGTCTTTTTGATTTCTCATTCTTTTTATTGCACAAGCCTTTTAGTTAAAACAATAACGCCTGCTATAAGCAGTGCAAATACAATCGCCCACAAGAGTATTTTAAAAAATAAATCCATTTCTGCCTTTTTGCCTTTTATCATTTTAGTTGCATTTATCATCTTTTGCTTATAGTTGTTATTGTTAATTTAGTTTTTTTATCTTCCTGTCTCTCCAAGGTTATCTTAAGCTCTTTTGCTTCATCTTTCTTTACAAGCTTGCTTATCTCTATAGGGTTTGGCTCAACTAACAACTCATCCTGTTTAATCTCCCTGCAAACATTAAGCTGATTGCAGCT
>JACOYM010000001.1 GCA_016181905.1 Candidatus Pacearchaeota archaeon
AGGAAAGGTTATTTTATATGATGACACTTTAAAGGAGATTATGGAATTAGTTAAGGCAGAGATAAAGAGAAGAGACAAAAATGCAAATGGCAGTGAGCTTGAAAAAAGGGCTAAGAAGATTGCCATTGGTGCAATAAAATATTCTATGCTTAAACAAAGCCCTAATAAAAGCATTATCTTCAATGAAGAGGATGTAACCCAGTTTGAAGGCGACACAGGCCCTTACCTGCAGTACAGCTATGCAAGGGCATCTTCAATATTGAAAAAGGCGAAAACTGATGAAAGCAGGATAAAGAGCATTAAAGTAAAATCGCTTGAATTTCATGAGATTGAGCTTGTTAAGAAACTTGAGAAATTCTCAGATGTAATCAGTAATGCTTACAGGCAGCTAAATCCCTCGTCAATAGCAAACTATGCCTTTCAGATTGCTCAAATCTTTAATGAATTCTATCACACATGCCCTGTTGTCAACAGCGAAAAAGAAACGCAGAAGCAAAGGCTTGCGATTGTGCAGGCATTCAGGATTGTCATGAAAAATGCCCTCTGGCTTCTTGGAATAGAGGCGATTGAGGAGATGTGAAAATGAGAAAGAAAAAATCTATAGTGGATTTTGCAGGAGCTTTGGATAAAACAGAGGCGAAAAAAATATTAAAAGAGCTGGAAGAAGAGAGAAGAATAAAATCAAGGAGAATGAAATAACGGCATACCTTATATCGAGAATTCCTCTTTATACAGGTTCTTCTTGTATTCCACTTTAGAGGCATATTTCCTGTCTTTCATAAGCTCGTCATAAGTTCGCATATATTTGCTGTCAAATCTTGCTGTGTAATATTCTTTCATGTTAAGAGGATAAATTCTGAAGTTTAAAACTTAGATTTGAATGTTACGCTTTCTTCTGGTATATTCATCTATTTTATTAAGGCTTTCTTTAAGTGACTGATTAGGTGGTGATGGAATAAATAATGCCTCACCATGTTCCAGTATGCGTAATTCTTGAGTTAGAGTACTTTTTTGCTTGGTCTGTGACTCATAGTATTCAAAAATGAATTTTGTGCCTGGCAACCATGCGTTCAAGCTAATAAACATGTCACTATCCAAGCATATATCTTCGTGATTTCCATGTCTGTCAAATAATGTTACATAAGCATTATCCCCATGAATTTCATTAAGAATACCATTAATTTCCTCTAATTTCCTAGGTGTATCAATTTTTTCAGCGATTTTTCCCTCCAACTCTCAAAAAGATAAATAAACAAATTTAAAAACATTACTGCACTTTAAGATATATTACGCAAGAGGGGATGCAAAAAATTGATGAATATTTTGAATGATTAATAGATAAGATTTAAATAAGACAAACTGAATATTATATAAAACAAAAAGAGACAGAAAGATGATAGACATAAGGCTTATCAGGGAAAATCCTGAGCTTGTAAAAGAGAATATAAAAAAGAAGTTTCAGAATGAAAAGCTTGTTCTTGTTGATGAAGCCAGAAGAAAAGATGAAGAATGGCGGAAGCTTAAAGCAGAGGCTGATGAGCTAAGGGCATCGCGAAACAAGATTTCTGAAAGCATCAATCAGGCAAAAAAGGCGAAAAATGACAGGAAAGCCAAAGAGCTGATTAAAGAGGCGCAAGAGCTTCCTGAAAAGATAGCAAGGATTGAGCAGGCAACAGGCAGGCTTGAGCAGGAAATAAAAGAGATAATGTATAAGATTCCCAACATAATCCACAAATCTGTGCCAATAGGGAAGGATTCATCGCAGAATGTTGCAAGAAAAACAATAGGCAAGCCAAAAAAAATAGGTTTTGACATAGCCAATCATGCAGAATTAGCAGAACAAATAGGGGGCGCGGATTTTGAGACAGCAAGAAAAATATCCGGGAATGGGTTTTATTTTCTGAAAGGGCAGCTGGCGCAGTTAAGCGTTGCTGTTCTTAATTTTGCCAGAGATTATATGATTAAGCAGGGGTTTGAATATGTAGAGCCGCCTTTGATGATAAGAAAAAAGGTTGTTGAGGGGGTCATGTCTTTTCAGGAGATGGAAAATATGATGTATAAGATTGAAGGCGAGGATTTATACATGATAGGAACATCTGAGCATCCTTTAATCGGGATGTATATGAACAAGGCGCTAAACAAAAAGGATATCCCCCAGCTAGTCACAGGATTTTCGCCATGCTTCAGGAAAGAGATAGGCGCGCATGGAATAGACGAGAAAGGCTTTTTCAGGGTGCACCAGTTCTACAAGCAGGAGATGATTGTTGTCTGCGAGCCAGGGGATTCTTACAAATGGTATGACAAGATGCTTGAGCATAGCATAAATGTTTTCAAGGCGCTGGAAATTCCACTGAGAATTCTGGAATGCTGTTCAGGTGATTTGGCAGACCTGAAGGCAAAATCATGCGATGTTGAGGCATGGAGCCCAAGGCAGAAAAAATATTTTGAACTAGGCTCCCTGACAAACATGGAAGAGGCCCAGGCAAGAAGGCTGAACATAAAAATAGACAACAAGGGAGAAAGGTATTTTGCCCACACGCTGAATAACACTGTTCTCGCCTCTCCAAGAGTGCTGGTTGCATTGATGGAAAACCACCAGCAAAAAGACGGCTCAATAAAAATCCCAAAGGCGCTGTGGAAATACACAGGTTTTAAGGAGATAAAGGCGGAGAAGGAAAAGAAGAAATGAGTGAAGGACTTAAAAAAGCGTTAGGAAAAGATATTCAAGCTATCAAGAGATGGCTTAATTTTAATAATCTCATATTGGTTTTAAGCCTGCTTGGGCTTATGTCTTTTCTTCTTATGATTATATTATTTTCATGGTCTAATCTCAAGCTAACACTTTTAGAGATGGGCGCATTTTATATCAATGTAACACAAATAAGTATTATATCTCTTCTTTCATTTGCCTGCTTAATATACATAATTTATTACTGGTTTTTTGCCAAGAACACAAATAAGAAAAGATTGTTCAAGCTGATTATGTTTATTATTATTGCAATTGCAGCCTTTGCCTTTTTAATATCCTTGACACTTCCATTTGTTGAAAATATCTATCCTGGGCTGAGAGAGGCAGGAAAGACTTATCCGCCTCAATTTTGGGAAGAAAACAATTTTTCAGCGAGCTTCAAGGGCTTTATTGGCGGGCTTTATGTCTATAATGCCCATAATCCAAAAGAGATATATTTTACCGAAGGGGATGAAATTTTTGGGCAGGTAAGATTAAGCAATCCAGATTATATATACACTATATTCTTAACAAAAGACGGAGAAGAGGAGATTATGCTGGGCAGTTATAAAAATGAAACTGCAATAATTAATTTTAATATAACAAAAAACAGGCAGTATCATTTTGAGATTGGAGCGGCAAATTCTTCACTAAGTTCCTCACTAAATGAAAAGAGAGTTGCCATGTTTGATATATACCCCAATGTCATGACTTCTGAAAAAACCAATGAGAGAAAAAGGGACCTTGTTGTAATAATGGGCTCTCTGCTCGCAGCAATTACCATGATAAGCGTCAGCATTGCCAAGCGCATAATTGAGGTTATAGAGAAATAGAATAGGAAAAATTCGGCACTGGAAAGAGGCGTGCAGATAGATTATAGCGAGAATCAATTGCCTAAACTAAGCCACAGCTTCCTGCTCTGCTCCCTTAATCAAATTCCAGTCTAAT
>JACOYM010000021.1 GCA_016181905.1 Candidatus Pacearchaeota archaeon
TAATAATAGAATCTAAAATTGATACAAAACTCTGGTCGAGTGTTCTCTCTAAGTTCACATTCTCAGTACTGGACTATGGAAAAAATGTATCAAGAAAATTAGGCATATCTGATAGCCAAAGTCTAGTGTTTCTCAAAAAAGGTTATTTAATTGACGAAGGTACCAATCCTAAAGAACTCCGCCCTGAATGGATAGATTCGGCTGAAGATTTCTTTGTTTAATTTTTCAAATCTCCACATTATTTTTCTCTCAAACCCTAATCCCACACCATCCACCCCCACATCTTCAATCCTATGCAGCTTGATATGCATCTTCCATCTAAATACTATCCAACCACAACATTTATATACTCCAAAGTAGTCTACTTTAAAGTATACTATGAAAGAATTTAAGAACCGCAGGGCTGAAATAGAAAACCTTGAAAAGCTCTATAAGTCAAAATCCCCTAAGCTTATTGTATTGTATGGGAGGAGAAGAGTGGGAAAAACCTCGCTGATTCTGGAGCTAATCAAAAGGCACAATGGCATATATCTTCTTGGCAGGCAGGAAACAAGGCTTGAAAACCTTAACAGGTTCAGCAGTGAATTAGCGGAATTCTTTAATGATGAGGTGTTGAAGGCAAGTCCATTTCAGAACTGGGACGCATTTTTTCTTTACATTGCAAAAAAGCTTAAGGAAAAGCGCTTTATCGTAGCCATAGACGAATTTCCTTACCTTGTGGGAGCAGACAAGTCCATTCCATCAATAATGCAGGGCTACTGGGACAGCCATTTATCCAGATTTGAGGCATTTGTAATAATCTGCGGCTCCTCAATAGCAATGATGGAAGAAAGCATAGGGTACAAAAGCCCCCTATACGGCAGAAGAACGGAGCAGATGCTCCTTGAGCCGCTAAGCTTTGAGCAGGCTTGCGAATTTCTGCCTCAAACTATGGGTGTCAAGGAAAAAATAGAGTATTATGCTATGCTGGGAGGCACTCCTGCCTACCTTCTTGAATTTGACTATGCAAAAGGAATGGAAAGCAACTTAATGGATAATTTGCTGCAAAAGTCAAAATTCCTTTACCAGGATGTGGCATTTGTCCTTAGAGAGGAACTTTCGGAGCCCAGAAACTATTTTGCAATACTTCGGGCAGTATCAAAAGGAAAAAATACCCTTAATGAAATTGTAAATGAGACCGGGCTGGATAGGGGGGTTGTAAGCAAATACATCAGCATCTTAATGGATATACATTTAGCGGAAAGAATGCTGCCAATAACAGAGAAAAAAAGCTCAAGAAAGGGGATATACAGGCTAAGAGACAATTTCTTCAGGTTTTGGTTTAGGTTTGTGCATGGAAATGAGGAATATATAGAGCAAAATAAACAGGAGCTTTTGCTTAAAGAAAAAATATTGCCGGGGCTGAACTCCTACACCGGAGAGGTTTTTGAGAATATTGCCTTAGGCTTTATTTCACAAAAGCCTGAATACAGGAATTTCGTTTTTGGAAAATGGTGGGATAAAGGTGAAGAAATAGACATTGTAGGCAAATCTCCTGAAAAAATAGCGCTGATTGAGGTAAAATGGAAAGAGCTTACAGAAAAAGAGGCTGAGGAAATATTGAATATCCTAAAAGAAAAATCAAAAAAATTCCCTTCAGGAAAAAAAATTTTGTCTTTTGGCATTATTGCAAAGAAAATACAAAACAAGCATGGTTTCAGGAACAAGAAGCTTATTGCATATGATCTAAAGGACTTTTAAAGTCAATACTAACCATCCACTTCCACACAGGCTTCACAACTATCTTTTTACTGCCAATCATCATTTCCCCATCAACACCCCTCTCCAAAACCCTTCCAACCTCTCCCTTTTCCATCAGTATCCCAAATACCGATAGATTTATAAATAATCAGTATTCTAAATACCGATATGGAGCGCAATATACTTTTTGCCAAAAACCCATGGTGGAAGGGGAAAGAGCATTTTGAGGAGGATGAAGACTACAGAAAGTGGAAAGAAAAAAAGATAAAATGGCTGCCAAAGGCTCTTGAGCAGATTAAGATCAAGCCATTCTCGCTGCACTTCATACTCGGACCAAGGCAGGCGGGAAAAACAACCCTTCTAAAGCTGAAAATAAGGGAGCTGCTGGAATCCGGAAAGTATAAGCCGGAGCAGATATTTTATTTCAGATGCGAGGAATTAAGGGATTATAAGGAGATTGATGAGCTGCTGGAATCCTACTCCCGTTTAAGGGGGGAGCTTCAAATCAGCTCTTCTGTGATATTTCTTGATGAAATAACCTTTGCCGATGAATGGTTCAGGTCAATAAAAAGCAGAATTGACGAAGGCAAGTTCAAGGAAGATGTATTGATAATCACAGGCTCAGCGAGTTTTGAGGTTATGAAGCATGCAGAATATTTTCCAGGCAGGAGAGGGCATGGCGAGGATTTCCTTATTCTCCCACTGTCATTCAGAGAGTTTATTGAAGTGATGGAGCCGGAAATCTGCCAAAAAATCCCTGCGCTCTTATCTTTGGGTGACATAGAAATAAAAGCAAAAGCGGCAAAGGCATTTCTTAATTTTGATGAGCTGAATAAGCTTTTAAGCTTATACTTGAAAATAGGGGGATTTCCTTTGGCTATTAATTCTTATGCAGAATACAAAAGAGTTGATTCATCTGTCAATGCGGCATACCTTAGCTGGATTAAAAATGATATTGTGAAGGCGGGCAGGAGCATAAACATAGCAAGAGAAATCTTAAAATCAGTAATGAGCAAAATACCGAGCCCAATAAGCTGGGAGAATATATCCAGAGAAACATCAATAAAGTCGCCAAAAACAATAAATGCCTATCTGCATATGCTTCAGGAGATGTTTTTGATTAGAATAAGCTATTTTCTTGATCTCAATAACTTAACAACAGAGTTTGGGAAAAATAAAAAAATACATATAATTGATCCGCTGCTTTATGAAATATTTGAGGAATGGTGCTTGGTAGAGCTTAAGGACAAGGAAAATAAGAAGGTTGAGGATTTGCTTGCCTCACATTTATTCAGATTCGCAAAAAACTCAAAAATTTTTTCCGAAGAGATATTCTATTGGCAGAACAGCATTGAGGTGGATTCCATAATAAGGGCAAAAGACAGGGCAGTAGGTTTCGAAGCAAAATGGAGCAATAGGGTTAAGCCTGCAAGGATGATAATCGGCAAAATGAAAGATGTTTATCTAATATCTAAAAATACTTTTGAGCCTTCTCAAAGGATTATCCCCTTATCAGTGTTTTTGGCTTTGTTGGATTTTAAAATTGGCTAATCTAAGTTAGACACACCAACCTCTCCTGCCCCCCTCACCCCCCAAAACCTTTTTAAATAACAGTTCATTTAATGAACTAATCAGTCCACAATGAGAACCGACATATTGTCATTCGTGCTGGGCTCAAAGAGCAGGAAGGATATAGCAAGAGCTATGTTTGAGTACCCAAAAAGGCAGTGGAGCTGCTCTGCAATTGAAGACCTGACCAAGATCCCCCATGCTACAGTCTTTAGGGCTATAACAGGGCTAAGGGATTTTGGCATTCTAAAATCCGTAAAAATCAACAGAAAAGACATTATTTATGAATTAGTCCGCTCGCCCATGGCAGAAGAGCTTTACAGGGCAATAAATATAGGCAAGATT
>JACOYM010000022.1 GCA_016181905.1 Candidatus Pacearchaeota archaeon
ACGAACAAGTTGAGAACATGGTCACCTGTCAATTCTTTTAGACTCTGAAATAGTCTTTTTATTTTCATAAGTTTTACCTACTTTCTGTTTTAAAAGCCCAGGCTCAGTTTTCAAATCTCTTTAAGAGACTTCTGACAAAACTATCTTAGACAACAGCCTAGGCTTTCATCTTAATTCCTCCTCATCTTTATTTCCCGTATTTCTTGTTGTATTTCTTGAATTCTGCTTTTTATAGCAAATCTTATATCACCTAATGTTTTTTTATCAATCTTTGGATGAAGCGCTATTGTTTGTGCAGCACGTGCAGATTGTTCAAGTAGGCTCACATGCAAATTTAAATGGCTTGCTACTCCGATTATAAGTTCTGCAGCATTCAAAATTCCTTGCCTGGATGTTTTTTTATCAGAAGCAAGGTTATATGCAACAGACAATAGCTTTTCAAGGTTCTCGCATGATGCATCTGGATTAGATAGTATCAGTATCACATGTATCCATGGATCACCTACAGCCTCTATTTTTTTCATTTTATTTCCCCCTTGTTTTCATACTTCAGTTTTTTGTTGCTTCCCTTGATTACCCCGAGTTTTCCTTTGCATTTTTTGGCTCATCATTCTATTTGTTCTATTGGCTAATATTCTTGTTTACTCTTTTCTGTCTTGTCCTTTGAAGAATAGTTATGACTGGGATTGTTATTGGAAAGAAGATAAGACATAACAAAGTAAGAATAACAATTCTAGCCCTTTCTTTCTTCTTTTCTTTCTTTAATAATTCTGGATAAACAGAAAACAATTCAGGCAGGACAGCCCTCGCCACAAGAACGCAGCATAGAATGTAAACAATTACAACAGCAAACAAAAATAGATACCCAATTATTTTCATATGCCCCCCTTTCATTCATCTCTATGCTCTAACTCTAACATGAGTTTGTTTCCTTCTTGTGTCACGCTTACTCCTTCACTCCACTCTAAGGTAACTGACAATTTTTCCTGCTTAGCAGAAATGGTTTTTGATGATTTTTCTCGCGCCCCCTTCTCTGTTGGTATAAAAACAACTGCCAATAACCCCACTATTGCTAATGTTGTAATCAATTCAGGAAGTGGAAGTAGTGTTGTTTGCCAGAATAAACATATCCTCTTCTTTGCCTCTTTTACTGATATTATATTTGCCATGACCTCCTCCTTTTTCATGCTCTTTTTATCTTATTTCCTTGTTGCCTATTTCTAGCCCTTCATCATCTTCTTTGAATAATCTCTCTGTTTGCCATATCCATTTTACTGCAAAGTAAAGAAGCACAACATCAACAATTACCAGCGCCCCAAAGAGTGTATCCTGTTTTAGCATTGTTTCCTCTGATGCAGCTATTCTTTTTGATATTGGGCCTGATATTATCATTGAAAAATAGAAATAAAGAAATATTAAAACCAGCAATCCAGACATCAGCATTACCCACCCACAAAAATTCTTCCAGAATATCTTGCTGTCCATATGTTGTTCTATCCTTTCTGCATAATCTTTTTCAAGTTCTTCTGCCTTCTCTCCAATTTTCCTGACTTTTCTAACATCTCTCCTCTGGCAAAATTTCACTCATCTATTGCTTCAAGTAATTCTTTTAATGCGCCCTTAGATTCCTCAATAATCCTCCTCGCTTTCTCTGAATCTTCTTGTGTAAGTTTGCGATTTAGATTTTTAGTGTTAAATTCTACAACTTTTGCAAATTCTTTGCTCTGCTTTTCAGTCCAGCACATTGCTACCCTGAATAAGAGGTCCTGCAACTCTTCATATCTCTTTTCCAGCTGCTGATAGCTAATCTTTTTATTATTTATTTTTTCCATTTTGTTTCTCCTTTCTGTTCTTTAATTATACCCTACTCTTTGCTGGTTCAAACCAGGCCCCCCAAAGTCAGAGCATTTTACAACTCCTCCGCTTGAGTCTGTGAATGGCTCGCCTGTTTCGGGGCTGACAGAAGCACTACAGCCTAAGCATTCAGTAGCGCAATATCCAACCCTGATTTCACCCCCACATGCTTTACATCTCACTTCTTTCTTATTCATTTTTCCTCCTCCTTTTCTTCTTTGAAATTTGTTTTTGAGTTTCAATTTTTTTCTTCCCTGACAATGCTCAATTTGTCACTGCTGTGGCATTTTTTGCATTTTACTGCTGCAATCCTCAGCTCCTTGCCGGTTTTTGGCTCCTTCCATGTTTTATGCACATTTCCATTTTCCTCTTCAAGCTCGTATTCCTTTGCAATGCTGATTCTGAACTGCCTGAAATGCCCATGTTGCTTGCATCCCCTGCATTCCATTATGTAAGCCTTGCTGCTATCTCCCTCTCCCATCTTTTATTTCACCTCTCTTCTAAAGATTCTTTATTTTAACAATATCAAAAAGATTATTTTCTCCTTCTGATAGTCTTCGGTTTTCTTTGTTATCACAATCAGTCCATACTGCATCAGTAAGTACACGAAAACAAACAGGACACTGATAAACCTTGACAGCTCCACCCTTGAATGATGCAGCACCTATGTATACATCAGATTTAATAACAATCATGTTAACTGTGTCATGACCTTTAGCACACTGCATTCTCTTTCATCCCCTTTCTTCTTATGATTCAATTTGCTTATGCTCAGTTTTTTTCTTCTCCTTAACTCTACTGCAACCTTACACAAACCTTATTACCTTTTTTGCCTCTTCACGAATAAGCTTTAGAAAATCTCTTGCTTCTTTGTCTTCGGATGCGTACCACATTACCATACTAGACTTCATAACTATTGGCAATGTTCCATTCTTTGTTTCAGTTATATTTCTAATGAAAACTACACACCCCTCTGCAATCTCTGACGGAATTTCAAAACAGCTGAATGGGCATTTCCTGCTACAAACAACTCCTTCAAGATAGTATGTTTTGCAAAGTTTACATGGAGTTTTAATTGTGTAATACTCCCCTTCTCTCACTGCATTTGTTTCATCAAACCTTGCTCTCAAGTTCTTTTCAAAACTTTTTTTAATTTTCACTTTTTTCATCTGCTTCCTCCTTTCAAAGAATATCCTTGTACCTCTTTACCTCTTTTCCGTCTTTTGTAATCTTAACCAGATTATTTTTTATGGCAAGGTTGATTATCCTGCCAAAAGAAGGCGGTTTCGGGCATTCTTTTAATATATCATCAAAGCGTTTTTTCAAATCCTCAACATAATGCTCTTTTTTGTGAGACTTCTTTTTTGTGCTCATTTTATTTCCTCCTTTCTGCCTAATTGAACTTAAGGCCAATAGCGTTTCACAGACCTGCTGAGAAAAAGCCAGAAAGCTGCCGACCAGAATATTCCAATAACAATAATTGTAACAAAAAAATCAATGTTCCATTCTTTGAAAAACTGGATGCCAACAGAAGCTACTAATTCGTAGACCAAAATATCCATAAACAAAACAGCGAGATATCTTGCTATTTTCGCCTTTCCAATTCCTTCCATATTTGTCCTCATTCTCCATTCCTCCCTTCTTTTTCATTCTTACATTGCCATAATCCTCGGCAAAGACACTGAGAAACCTCCGACTGAGATTGCAAGCAGGATATACTCAATTATTGTTATATCCTTTCCAGCATGATATTTGTGGGTTATCCTTAATCCCCACAATAAAGA
>JACOYM010000023.1 GCA_016181905.1 Candidatus Pacearchaeota archaeon
TCATTCTTGCCTCACTATCAAGATATGCCTTTTTGCCAAGGCTCTTTGGAATTTCCTTTATAACACCATAACCTTTCAGATTCCTCAGAATATGCCTGTCAAGGATTGCAATCTTGTTTTGGCTTCTGCCTATATTCCTTAAAAAATGCGAGGCTTCCTTGTAGCCAAGCCCCTTGACATTCTCTGCCAGCCAGTTTCTTAATTCTATAACCTCTTTGGTTTTCATTATCTTCTCTTTTATCTCAGCCCATTTTTTCATGGCTTCTCTAATACACCCTGCCTTGTTCCTGTAAAACCTTGTATTTTGCTTTAGGCAGGACTCTATCTTATTTTCTTGGAATCTGCACTCCTTCAGTTTTTCAACTGCCTGCCAGCATTTTTGAGCATTGCTTTGAGGGGTAAGCAGGCAAAAACACAGCTCATAAAAATAACCTGAGTCTGGCAGCGAAGAAAACTGCCTTAATCTTGCCTTTATCTCATTTTTAAAGGCATTATGCCTCTTTTTCAGCTCATCAAAACATTCTTTCATCATCCTTGAATGATGTTCTTGTTTAAAAGCCTTTTCGCCTAATAAATTATGAATTCTCGCTGTCTTCAAATATCTATGAACCGGAGGAAAACTAAATATAAAAATAAATATTATACTGCACTAACATAAATCTTAAATACTCCTTTTGCCTTTAACTCCTGAAAATGAGTGCAAAAAATACAATTCTAATATTGGCATTATCCTTATCATTGTTAATTGTTTCTGTTTCTGGGGTTTATGCTGTGACAATATCTTCAGTAGGCACAATGACAAATGCAAGAGGATGGCTTTTCTCGCAAAGCACGCCTTTTGGAATATATTATGGGTTTGGGGATGCAGGTGGTTATCCTCCAGCTTCAGATATATATTACTTTGATTTTTTGACAGGAACAAACACATTAATAAAATCGCAAACTTCACAGCCAGATATAGGTTTACCAGATGTTAAAGAACCAACAATATGGGGTGATCCAATATATTCCGCGATAGTTGGTGACAAGATATTTATTGCAGATGTCTATTATGACTACCCTCAGCATGCAGGACCAGGATTTGGATTGCCTGAGTTATCTGATGCCAACGGCATCTATGCTATTGACACAAAGACAAATACATTCTACCTATATGACAGAACATCTTTCAGATTCTTTGCAGACAATCTTGCTTCTCCGATGACTTCTGTTGGAAGTTATCTGTATTTTTTCGTTGAGTCTGAAAGAAGGGTTTACAGATATGATACAATAACAAAGCAATCAACAGCATTGTCAGCATTGCCATCTGATATAGGCTTTGGGGGCATAGTTTATCCTGTAAGCAGCAAGATTTACATAACAACATTTAAAGAATATAGCTCAAATAATAATGGTATTAATAATAGCCTTTATGTTTATGATACATTGAAAGATTCATTTACCTACCTTGCTACAAGCCCGCTAATCCCCTCAAATAACTACAGGTCAAACTCTGTTATAAACGGAAAACTCTATTTTGTTGGTGGAGAAGACCCAATTAAAATTGACTATACAGCTCTTGATAAGATTGTTGAATATGACCCATCAACAAATCAATTTAGCGTTATAGACACCTTAAAAGACAAAGATGGCATTAATTATGCACTAGCAGGAGCTTCAACAACATCTGTTGGTGGAAGCTTGTATGTGGTTGGAGGAGAGGTGCACAGCGAGCCTGAAATTACAGACAGCATTATCAAGATAGGGATTGCTCCAAAAGACCTTGCAACCACAATAGCAGAGTATCTTTGCAAGTATTATTCTAATAGTGTATGCAGTCTTAATCAGAATCTTCTATCTGTAATGGCAGAACCTTTTTATCTTTTTTTGACTAAAGATTACAAAAATCGCGGAGACTACATAAGCTATGTGGCTCAAAAGACAAACGAGTTTGTAAGAAATAGCCTGATAACCGGAAAGGAAAAAGGCGTGATAATGTCAGTAGCAACAAAGTTGGCTGCTGCGATAAAAAAGTAGATTCTTTTGCATAATCTTCTTATTATGAAGTCTGAAATTTAGTTGTATTGTAACCTAAAGAGTTTTCTTGATTTTTGGGAAAGCCCATAAAAATAAAGTGACATAGCTAAATTGGCTTGCAGGGATTTTTTCTATTGTCATGGTAGTATTGGAGTTCGTTTTATAAAGCAATATTAATACGATTATATTACAATATAATCAAGATTATATTAAGCAATTAAAATGACAGAAAAAGAATTTTATGATAGAAAAGATGAATTACGAGCCTCTTGAGTTGGATGAACTGATAATGTTAGTTAGTGGAGCTTAAGCCTTTATTGATTGAGATTGCTAAGGGGGTAGAGTAAGGAAGATACTGCTATAATGTTCCACACACATCCTTACAGAAATCTATTTTAATTGGTTGTTCTACATGCTCCCACATGTTTATTTCAAAATAATAATCTTTAAATAGCTGTTTTTTCTTTATCTTTAATAGGTTTTGCTGTTAAAAAAGAGTTGTTCCACATGGTTTACAAGAGGTATGTTTATAAAAGGGGGAAGAGGTTTGGGCCTTATTATTATGAGTCATATAGGGATGGCGATAAGGTTAAAAAAAGGTATCTTGGCTCGCATCTGCCATCATCTTCCTTGCCTGAAGAAAAACAAAGAACAAACAGCAATCTGCCCCGCAATACTCCGAGCATATTTCAAAAGCGGCAGTTTATTCTGCCTGTGCTTGTTGTAATCTTCTTGCTTGGATTTTGGTTGTTCTACACGCATATTGGATTGACAGGCAAGGCAACCCTGCAGATTTCTCCTTCTTATATGCAAGGCGAAGCTATTTCAGGCACTCTGAAACTAAGCCTGAAGCAGGGAGAGCTTCTGCCTGCCTCAACGCTTATCTCTGCAAATCTCGCAGGAGAGCAAAGGCAGTTCTTATTGTCTGATTTAACAACAGAAGCAGCAACAGAAGGCAGTTTCTATGCTGAAAACTCGCAGCTATCTGGCTCTGGAAGCGGTTATGGCATTGCAGGAACAAAAACAACCTATCCTGAGATAAGCTTTAAGCTAAAAATAACAAAGGAAAAAGAAGAAAAGGCAGAAGCACCTGTTGAAACACCTGCACAACAGCCAGCTGAAACACCTTCAATACCTGCTCAAACAAAATCACAATAACAGCCTGCAGGGCAACCAGCTGAGCCAACAAAGGCTGAAACCCCTGCAGAAACTCCAACAGAACAGCAAACACCAGCAAAAGAGAAACAAGAGAAGAAAGAGGAAAATGCTGAAAAGCCTGCAAAAGAGAAAAAATCCGAAGAAAAACAACAAGAACAGCCCGCCCCAGCACAAGAATCAGCGCCTTCTGGTGAGCCTGCTTCTGCATCACCAGAATCATCCTCAGAATCAATTCCTGCTCCTGTAACAGAGTCTTCTGCGCCCTCTTCTGAACCCGCCCCCTCAGAGCCGACAATTACAGGCTCTGTTGTTGGAGAAAGCGAAAAAGAGGAAAGAATGGTAGATGCCTCTGTTTCTGCAGGCAATCCTTTCACCTATGCCCTTGAGCAAGGCGAATCAGCAGAGATTGTTAGGGG
>JACOYM010000024.1 GCA_016181905.1 Candidatus Pacearchaeota archaeon
TTGAAGAAAAGCCTGAGGAGATGAAGGCAAGAACACAAAATGAGGGGATAGATGAGTTCTGCAAGAAATATCCGCAATATGGGAAAATTCTCAATGGATTAATAGAAGAGAAAAGAATGGGGAGATGCAACTATCTAGTTTACAGATTGAAAGAGGGCTATAAGCTGTCAGAGGAGGATTATGTTAAGGTTATAAGGGATTTAGGATTTGATGAAAGAGAGGCTGCTGCAATTTATTCGCACATATTATCTTATTCTGAGAGAGTTGGAAAGGCAGGGGAGAGCAACGAGAGAACAATACTCCTTAAGGAACAGAAAAAGCCAAAGAGAAAGAAGTAACAATATTCTCTTTTTAGTTAGTTTTTTATATTCTGTTTTTCTCTATATTTTATGGCAGGAAAGACGAATAAAAAATTTTACATAACAACCGCTATAGACTATGTGAATGCAGAGCCGCACCTCGGGCATGCATTTGAGAAATCTATAGCAGATGCCTTGGCAAGATGGCATCGCTTGAAAGGGAAGGATGTTTTCTTTTTGACAGGGGTTGATGAAAACGCCCAGAAAAATGTGCAGGCAGCTGAGAAGTCAGGAGTGCCTGTAAAGGAGTTTGTTGACAGGAATTCTGCCCTGTTTCTTGAGCTGTGCAAAAAACTAAACATATCTTATTCTGAGTTTATAAGAACAAGCGCAAAAGAGCATGGATTGGTTGTGCAAGGCATAATAAAAAAGATTATTGACAGGGGGGATATATACAAAGGTGTTTATGAGGGTCTCTACTGCGTTGGTTGCGAAGCATATTACACAGAAAAGGATTTGGTTAATGGAAAATGCCCAGAGCACAACAAAGAGCCAGAACTGAGAAAAGAAGAGGCATATTTCTTCAGGCTTAGCAAATACAAAAGCCAGTTATTAAAGGCAATTCCAAGATATGTTGTCCCGAAATCAAAAGCTAATGAAGTTTTGGCGAGGATAAATGAAGGGCTGGGAGACATATGCATAAGCAGAAAAGGCGCAAAATGGGGAATAGATTTTCCAAACGACTCTAATTATAAAACTTGGGTATGGGTCGACGCGCTTATCAATTATATTTCAGGGTTAAAGGACAAGGAAAAAGAGTACTGGCCTGCTGATTTGCATGTTATAGGCAAGGGAATAAATTGGTTTCATTCTGTCATATGGCCTGCTCTTTTGCTTTCAGTAGGATACGAGCTTCCAAAAAAGCTTTTGGTTCATGGATATTTAACTACAAAAGGGGCTAAAATGTCAAAATCCCTTGGAAATGTTTTAAGCCCTCTTGCATTACTTAAAAAATACCCTGCAGACGTTGTGAGATACTCTTTGTTAAGATGCTCTGTTTTTGAGGACTCTGACTTTTCAGAAGAAATTCTGGTTGAAAGAAACAACAGCGAGCTTGCAGACAAGCTTGGAAATCTTGTTTCAAGGGTTTCAGCTTTGGCTGAAAAATACGGCATTGAAAAGTGCGAGAACAAATTGATTAAGAAACTGGATTTTAAGGAGATTGAGAAACACATGGAAAATTATGAGCTTGACAGGGCATTAAGCTTAATTTTTGGCTTTATAGGAGAATGCAATGAATACGTGCAGGAAAATAAGATATGGGAGACAAAGGATGGGAAAAAGCTGTACGAGCTGGCAGATTCAATCAAGTCAATAGCTGTTCTGCTTTACCCATTTATTCCTGAGACTGCTGAAAAGATTGCAAAAACCCTGGATTTTGAGATTAAAGATATAAAACAGATAAAAGAGCCATTAAAAATCAGCAAGATAAAAAAATCTGAGATTTTGTTTGAAAAGATAAGATAACATGAACGAAAAAATAAAAGAGATGCAAAGCTACAGAAGGAAGATAGACCAAACTGATAATAAAATACTTGAATTATTAAATAAGAGAGATAAACTTGTTTTGGAAGTAGGAAAAATCAAAAAAGATAATAAATTGAATATTACTGATAAAAAAAGAGAAAAAGAAGTCTTTGGAAGTTTAAAAAGAAAAGCAAATGAACTTAAATTAGACAAAAAATTTGTTGCAGGATTGTTTAGGTTAATAATAAAACAATCAGCCAAAAGACAAGAACAAAAAATCAGATAAAAACATGAAAATCAAGATCTTTTTTAACAAAAAAGAGATAGAAGCAGATTTGAACGATTCTGAAACAGCCAAGAAAATTTACAATGCCCTGCCGATTGAAGCAGAGGCAAACACATGGGGCGAGGAGATATATTTTGAAATTCCTGTGAGGGCAGAGGAAGAGCAGGCATATTCAAGGCAGAATGTGAAGGTCGGGGAATTGGCTTATTGGCCGCAGGGAAATGCATTTTGCATCTTCTTTGGTAGGACACCCGCTTCAATCAACAGCGAGCCAAGGGCTATTTCAAATGTTAATGTTGTTGGCGCGATTTTAACTAAAAAGGATGCAGAAACATTTAAATCTGTGAAGGATGGAGATAAAATAAAGATTGAAAAGGCATAAAAGGTATAAAAAAGAAATGCAGGAAAAATAAATAAAAAATGACAGACACAATTCCTTTTGATGATTGGAAAAAACTGGACTTGCGGGCGGGCAGGATTTTAAGCGCTGATGACATTCTGAATGCTGACAAGCTTTACAGGCTTGAGGTAGATGTTGGTGAGGAAAAGCCGAGAATTCTTGTTGCAGGAATAAAAAAGCATTATACTAAGGATGAACTGAAAGGCAAGACGTGTGTTGTTTTCTGCAATTTAGAGCCAAGGGTGATGAAAGGCATAAAAAGCGAGGGCATGATTCTGGCTGCTGTTTCTGAGGATGAATCAAAAATCAAGCTGCTAAAGCCAGAGAAGGATATGGATGCTGGGGCGAGGATAAGGTAAAAGATAGGATTTTAAATAAGCATTTCTTGAGTTCTGCAATTATAACATAGTTGTTGGGCTCGTAGTCCAGTGGTTAAGACGCCGCCTTCACACGGCGGAGACCCGAGGTTCGACTCCTCGCGGGCCCATTTTATAAACAATAAATAAAAAAGAAAGAGAGAATAATCAGAAAAGCTAAGATTTATATCTTGGACTTATTTGACTTTTGACATGACAATATTATATATACTCGCAACAATCTTTGGGACTTTAAGCGGAATTGCAAATTTGCCTCAGGCATATAAAATATTCAAACGAAAAAGCGCAAAAGATATTTCAATATTAACATACTCATTTCTTTTTATTGGTGCTTTGGTGTGGATTTTTTATGGAATTGACATTAAAAACTTTCCAATAGTCATAACCAATATTTTTGGAGGAATAAACATTGGGCTTGTAGTCTTAGGCTGGTTTTTTTACGGAAGAAATACAAAATAATTATGTTTTACCTCAACCCAAGTGTTTTCAGAACCCTGCTGAACAAGCTTGTTTTTTCCAGGGCTTCCTGCTGCCTTACATAGCTTTTCCCTATAAGCCTAGACGCAATCTCTTTGTATGCCCTTGCAGCCTTGCTTTTTGGATGGGTGTGAAAAACAGCATCCTTCATGACAAGAGCCTGCTGTATTGAAATGTCTTCTGGTATAACCCCGATAATTGGAGCC
>JACOYM010000052.1 GCA_016181905.1 Candidatus Pacearchaeota archaeon
GCCACTGGTTTAGGCATACATTCATCCGGTTTTCCCGGAAAGCCGGTCGGGACATCAAGGCAGTGCAGCAGAACACAGGCGACACAATGAAGACAATTCTGGAATGGTACTCAGACCTTTCAAGCGAGGACATGCGCCAGGAGATTGACAGCAAGCCCTTGGTGGAATAAAATGCGAAAAGAAATTGAATTTATGGTATATGAAGGATTGATGACTTTCTCCTTTGTAGCGGCCGGAATAAACTTTGCTGATGGCAGAGTATCTTCATTATTGATAGCATTGGCTTATTTTACTATTGCTTTTTTCAGCTATTCCCAAGTTATACTGTTGATAAGAGAGCTTAATGTAGTTCCCTTCTATTTCAGGTGGTTGAAATAATCAAAGCAGACTACATAATGGGATTTGCAATGCTTTTATTATTTGCAACGCATTCAGCAATGCAATTTATAGCTATCAAATATCAAACTTATGCTCAAGAGCAAAAGCAAGCGGAGGTAATGTTGAGGGTAATAGAGCAGAACCCTGTCGCTGTCAAAATCTTTAATTTTGACAAGCTGAAATATGTTTATTCATTCTTTTTTGCACCATCTGTGCTTTTTGCATACTATTATTATCTGAGAAGTAAGTGGCTTGCTAAAAATAAAGATTTTCTAACGTCAATAAGCATCTTTTTTATGGTGTTTACATTGTCAAATTTCCTTAATGACTTTTCCTATTTGATGGGGTTGCTCGCAAGATGAGAATCAAAAAGCCCGAATTGGAAAAAATCCCATTGCTTATTGTCTATAAGCAAGGCAAGAGATTAAAGCATAAAGTTTCAAGAGATGCGCAGCCCTATGAGTTATATGGGTATCTGAAATTACTGATAGAGAATGCAGAAGTAAATCTTTATGATGAATTTATTGAGGATAATGAAAAAAAATGAGAACTTTGCGCAGATGCCCTAATTGTGATAAGAAGCTTACTTTTTGTAATTTATTAGGTAAATATTGGTGCTGGAATTGCGAACAATATCTTAGCATTGCTTTGGTTACTGAGAAAGTGACTTTAAATATTTCCTGACCTCATCGATGTCTGTTTTTTCAGGATGGGCATCGGCCATGTGCTTGACTATATCCATGATTGGAATATCAAGCCCCTGGCCATAAATGTTCCCGCAATAGCTGCATCTTTTTTCTGTATGCTCTAAAATAAATAAAAACAATTTGTTTACTCTTTGTGGATTGAGTCTCCACATCAACTTAAGCTGATCTATAAATCCCATTATTTGCCAGCCTCCTGCTCTGCCCTGAAAAGGATATACCTGTACAATGTATAAGCTGCAAAAAGGGCCATAAGCGCAAAAAACCAAAATCTATAAGGGGATATTGCAAGATAAACAAGCCCGGCAATCAACCCAATCTTTAGCAATTTATTCCGCATGAAAAACCAGCCTTTTGTATCTTTGATAAATTCCAAATCCAATGCCGATCAGAAGCATCACTATAATGATTTCAAACTTATAATTATTGAAGTTTATCGCTAGATTCATTGCAGGCCTTCCAATTGCTCGAAATCAAAATCATTAAATTTGGATTGCTGAGCTTCTTCCTTATAGTAATTCACATGGCAATATGCCTTGTTATCAAGGAAGCCATTAACCTGGCTGCATATCTTTTCTGCGCCAAGCCCAAAGCCTGCAGCAAATATAAGCAAAATAAATATAGATATTCCAATATATAATATTGGGCGCTC
Organism: Candidatus Pacearchaeota archaeon; assembly: GCA_016181905.1. GTDB lineage: Archaea > Nanobdellota > Nanobdellia > Pacearchaeales > GW2011-AR1 > JACOYM01. The sequence goes on from JACOYM010000052.1 coordinate 1,735, forward strand.
ATATTGCTGCATTTTATCCTTGATAATGCTGATGCTTTTCCTCAGCTCGTCAAGTTCATCTTCAGTTTGTTCCATTTGCTAGTATTCATAAAATATTTCTCGTCCCGTCAAGGCGTCAAAACCTACACGTCCCCCTTTTTGGCCAGTATAACGCCATTAATTGCATCAGTTATTGTAGTTCGGGGGGTATATACGGCTGTGATTTGCTCAATGCGCCTTCCAATTTCCTCATGCGTCATATTTAACTCTTGATTGAGAATATAAAAGGCCGCATTACGCTGGAGCAGTGTTTTATCCCTATACTGAGAATCCCTCCGCTTCAAGGCATCCATTTTCATTTGCCTGTATTCACCTTCATCAATGGGGAAAAAATTGATGAACCTGCCGTCAAAATTCCTTTTTGCAGCCATATAATCAAGCATCCTTTTGCCTTTGAGGTATAATTCCTTTTTCTGCCGCCTTGAATAAAAATTAAAATACCCCCTCATGAACAAGTCATCCTGATTCGCAAAATAAGTCACATCAATGAGGCAAATGCTTCTTGTGATTGCTATCCCCTTCGGGAAATCAAAGAAGTCAGGGATTACGAGTATATTGATAAGATTGTATTGCCCGCATTCCCTCATGTAATCCATTATCTGCTGTGTGCTCCTGTTCATTATCTTTTTTGCATCAATATCAGCCCCCGCCTCATCGTAAATCAATGGGCTGTAAGGGTGGTTTGCTCCGAGAAAATGTCCTGTCTTAATCAGATTTAATCCGTCAAAGCAAAAATTAGTTTTTAAGTCCCATTTGATTTCTTTGCTTCTATACTTTGCATAAGTGTATGTCATCTCATAAGCGCAATATACGGCTATCTGCATAGCTATAACGCTTTTGCCAACCCTTACTTCACCGGAGCCGGAAATCAATATTGTGAAATCCCAATCGTGAGGCAGATTTTTAAGGAGAATGTCTAATTGCCTTTTTAGCTTATCATCCATAAAAAAGCCATCATCCTCTTGTCCTTTATAGGTTCCCTTGGGAAACCATTGCTGGCATACTCTAGCCATTTTGCATAACCTCGCAATCCCCAAGCTTTAAGCCAGGCAGTTCATTGGTTTCGATCACAAGAGTATAACCCCTAACCAATTCATTGTCATCAATGATTCTGCTAATCTGGATTATTTGCCCTTTCATTTTTGCAGTATTGCTTTCTCCTGGCTTTCAATATCAGGAGCGCCATAGCCAAAAACATCAACATATTTTCTTAATACAATTTCATAGCCTGCAAGATAAGAATACAGCTGATGAACTATTGCAAGAGGAATATTTCTGCCCCTGTTTACTTTTTTTTGATATAGCCCAAGAATGTTATTTCTATCTTCAGATGCTTTCTTTATTTCCTCAAGCAGTTCTTTCGATTTTTTTGACCTGATTATTTTGCTGTACAATCTTCTTTCAAGTATCCTCAGCTCATTGAACCATGAGGCAAAATCCTGTTCCCTTGCAAAATATTCACAGCGCTTTAGGATAGTTGAAATTGTCAATGAGATGTCAAGGCCCGCGTTAAATCTTACTTGCTGCTCTTCCATAATTTGACGATTAAGGTTAACAATTATATATATACTTCTATTTTAAGGTAGTCAGTCTGTCGACAACTATTCATAAACTTTAATTCTTGTTTTTTTGGGTTATGAATAAATTAATGAAAAGCAAGAAAGGCTTTACGATTGGCGACTTGGGCAATATTGCAATAGCTTTTGGAGTTGCAGTCAT
>JACOYM010000053.1 GCA_016181905.1 Candidatus Pacearchaeota archaeon
TTTTCAACACTTAAAAATCTTTCTGAATTCTTCGGATAATTAATTTTATGCATTGCTCATCTCTTCCTTGATTATGCTCTCAAAAACACCAAGGCTTGCGCCCTCAATCTTTCTGTTGTTTATGAAAAATGTCGGCGTGCCTCCAACTCCCAGCTTTTCTCCGTCCTGAAAATCCTTTTCTATCTCATTTCTGTATTTATGAGAGTCCAAGCATGAATTGAATTGTGCAGCATCAAGCCCTAACTGCGCTGCATATCTCTTTAAACTTTCCTTGTCAAGCATCTCCTGATTCTGAAACAAGATATCATGATACTGCCAGAATTTCTCCTGCTCATTTGCGCACTCTGCTGCCTCTGCAGCATTCATTGAGTTTTTATGCATTGGCAATGGAAAATTCCTGTAATAAAGAGCAACGCCATACCTGTCCAGAACAGCATCTATAACGGGCAGTGCTGCTTTGCATTTAGGGCATTGAAAATCGCTAAACTCTATTATAATTATTTTTGAGCTTGAATTTCCTTTTGCAGGATTAATTCCTGTGCTTGCATTAGCCTTGCTTGTTGTTTTGCCAGCAGGATTCAGGGTGCTGTAAATCAATATTCCTAAAAGCACTATTACCAAAACTATTGCAATTAAGATAAATACATTTATTCTTTTCATCTTACAATCTTTCAGGCATATTATTTTTTATCTCTTCCTGTTTGCAGTTTTAATCAGCCAGTATATTGCTGCTATAATCAGGGCAATCACTAATAAATACACTATCCATCCCAAAACAGCAGTTCCTGTGCCGTATCCCATCATTCCGTTTCCATACATCATGCTCATCATTCCTCCATAACCAGAAGCTGATTGTGTTCCAGCCATCATGTTCATCATTGACATCATTCCAGAATTTGTTTCACCGCAATATATTGCCTTTGCCATCTGTATATGCATTGCCTTTGTTGTTGCTGAATCCTCCCCGCCCATCATGCTATGCATCAGCTCATGAGCCTCTCCTGGATGCATTTGCTCCATATAATAATCACCCATCTCTTCAAGCTGCCCATTGCTTAGCTCACTGCAGCTTATGTTTGAATCAATAAGCTGTTTTGTCTCTGTGAAATTCTCATGCGCAAAGACAAATGTTGCCATTGCCACAGCTATCAACAACAAAACTGCAATTCCAAATATTCTTTTCATTTTGTTTATTTTCGGTTTACCTCCTTACATTTATTTTATTTTGACTATTTGGCAGTATTCTTGCCAATAAATAAGAAATTGGCACCAATGGGATTATGACAAATAGCCAGTCCTGAAATGTATGAATTATAGGGTTTGCTGGCTCTGAAAAAATCTCTGCGCCATGCAAAGAGCCAACAATAAGGCTGGCAATCCATGCACCTATCAAAATCCCAACTATCCAGTTTCTTGTTTTGAAATTTGCCATTTTATTCTGTTTTACCTCCTTACATTTATTTATCTTTAGTTAAAATAATTCAGGCAATCCTGCGTTTCTGCATGATGCCCCAAGTGCTCCTTCCATGAAGCTATGTCCTGCCCTGAAGGAGGCCTGCATTTCTCAGGAAGGCTCGCATAATTATCAGCAGCACTGCTTCCGCCAATGCCACCTGATTTTGTTATCCTGAACCCAAGGCTTGCAAATATCAATAAAATCACAACTATGATTGCAATGCCCCATATGATGATTTTTGATGTTTTCATTTTTGCCCACTCCTTTTCTTGATTTTCTTTTTCATGCTTGCTATCTTGTATAGCATGAATAATATGCCTGCAATATTTGACACTATGCCAAACATCAAAATCCAAAAAGTGTATCTTGTCAAGAAACTAGCAAAGGACAGGCTGATGAAAGGCAGTATGTTTATAAGATAGTGGCTGCAGCACAGAATCATGCTTATAGCAGACACCCCTCCGCCTGCCATGGTTGTTACAGAGCAGACAATGCTTTTATGCTTTAGGTATGTGAACAAGCCAATCTGAACTCCAAAGCCTAAAACTAAAAGAATTAAAAGCCAGATGTATCTTTTCAGCTGAAATAAAGCCATAGACGGAAAATTAAGCGAAGCAAGAACAATTAAGTTTATAGCAATGACTATCAAAATTGCCAAAATGCTGTTTCTTATTATTCTAAACTTAAGATTCATTTTTACAGCCATATTCCAAATAAACTTGAGAGCAAAGCAAGAGCAACATGAATCAAGATAAAAATTATGCTTAATTGAAAGAGATATTTGCTTATCCTCTTCCTTTTTTCAATATCCATGCCTTTTAATTTGTTTATAAAAAAGCGCGTGAATAATCCTCCAAAAAAGAAAATTCCAGCTAACCACCCACTCCAGGCTACAAGTGTTTTTCCTAATATTAAAGTTACCATTTTTTTTTGTTTTTTATTTGTTTTCTTTATTTATTCCGGGGATATGCTCCAAGCAATGCTCTCTTGTTTCATTGTCATTTATATTTTCACAAAATTTGCCATTTAGTGTTTGATGCGTTAATGCATGCCAGCAGTTATCACCCTTTATGCCTTGAAGAGAGCTGCATTTTTCCTCTGAAAGAGAGGCACTAGCAGCTATTAACGGCTTTAGATACATAAGTGATAATATTGCAACTATCAAAGATGCAAAGAGCATTGCAAATATCTTATATTTTTTGTTTACCATTTTTTATCCTTATCATTTATAAATTAGTCTTTTTGTCCAGCCCGGTAGTTTGACTTTTCCAGCGGGCTTGTCATAATCTGGAAGATAGGGTTTTATGTCCAGTATCGGAGTTTTGTCAATAATATCCAGCCCTTTCACCTTTAGGACATTCTTGTTTACAGAAATTAAAGGAACTGCTGAGATGCCAATGCAATTTGGCCTCCATTGGCATCTTGTGGCGAAAATGCCGACAACAGGCACCTTAAGATTTCCTTGAGGCCTGTGCTCCAGCCTGACAATGCCCTCTGCCTCGTTCATCCAGTACAAGACAATAACATGTGAATAATCTCGCAAGCCTTTCAGTGCTTTTTCGTATTTCTTATTCAAGATGATTTCTGTAGTTGTTTTGCCAAAGCCGCCGTACCTATGTTTTTTTATCCTGCTTCTTGCATACCCAATAGGTTTGATTTTCATTTTTTCTTTATTTAATTCCCCTCTTTTATTTCTTGCTTATCTTCTTGGCAAGAAATATTATAAGCAGCACCAATACAATAATTATAAGCAGCTCTTCAACCAGCCCTAAAACTCCAGAGATAGATGTTGTATTGTTTATTATGGCTGCGCCTGTCATCATATTTTGGCTTCCAGCTTCTGCGGTTTCTTCCATGCATGCAAGCGCAGGGCTGATTAAGCTGAGCAGGGCTATGAAAAAGATACCTGTGAAAATGCTTGTAATTCTTATTAATTTTGTTTTTTTCATCTTCTTAATTTCTGCCTTATATTTTATTTTTTATATCACGCATCCGCTAATTTCAGATAGCTTTTCAAAACTCTGTACGCCTTCATGCTGTTTTGCTGTATACTGGCAGAAATCATTTCCATAGACAACTATCGCCTTTCCTGTAAGGCATTTTGCAAACTCATCATAATCCCCTGTTTTCTGGCTTCTTGCATAGAATGTATATGAAAAGAGCGCTATTGCTGCAATCAGTGCTATTACGACAAAATAATTTTTTGTTCGCTTTCCACCGCTTTTTTTTGTTTCTCCTAATCCCCCATGCTTTGCCTGGATATGCTGGTTCATGCTTTCCTCTGAGCCAAACTCCTTGCTGCAAAACTTGCATGCTATATTTGCCATTTTTGTTTTTGATTCTTATGCTTGCACTTGCCTGATTTTGCTCTATCTTCCGCAGCCGCCGCCGGCAATCTGCCCGCTTGGATAGCTGCTGCTTGCTACTCTCGCTGTGCCTGCATTGTTTGAGTTAATCATTGTAAACCCAAAGAAAAGCAAGGCTAAAATCAAGATTACTATTATGACAACAGTTGCTGTTTCCATTTTTATTTTTTATATCCTCCTAAATTTATTTTTTAAGTATGCTATTGATATGTTTATATGCCTGTCCTTTGATATTTTGAGTTCAAAACATCTAATTTTCTGAAAACAAATGCATCATCCTTTTCAAAGGTGCCTACCCCTTCCAGCATGCTTTTAATGCTGGTATAGTCAATGATTTCTTTTGACAGCACTACAGTCGGGATTGCTGTTATATTATATTTTATTAAGATATTTTTTCCTTCAATGCCATTTACATCAGAATATTTCTCGCTGTCAATATAAACCCCAAGCTGCTGGAATGAAGGCTTAATTTTTGTTATATTCAAGCAGTCATCACAGCTGTTATTTGTTACATATGTAATCTTCACCTTTCCTTTAACCTGCTGCGTAGCAAT
>JACOYM010000054.1 GCA_016181905.1 Candidatus Pacearchaeota archaeon
ACTGGTTGCAGAGCCTTCCAACAAGGCTTTGCTTTTGTGATATCTTTTCTTTTTCTTCCTGTTCTGAGTAAGTATTCCCGTATCCCATGATTCCAGACAATTAAGTTTATATTTAAACAATTCCTCAAAAATTTTGACTAAAATGGACAAGATACTAAAGCTTTTTCAGTATAATCAAAAACTGAAATTTAGCAAGATTGAAGAAGCCCTGGGCATGAGGTCTAATAAATTAGCATATCACCTTAAAAATCTGGCAAAGAAGGGGATTTTAGTTAAACAAGGGGATTATTACTCACTATCTGAAGCTTCAGAATATCTTATTCCATATATTGCTGAGAAGAGCGCAGTCCTGCCGGCAATACTGGTTCACATTGGAAATAAAAACGAAGCCCTGTTATACCCCCGAAGCAAAAGGCCTTATAAGGGATTGCTGTCAATGCCGGGGGGCAGGATTCTTATTGGCGAATCTTTAAAAGATGCTGTTCAAAGGATAGCCAGAAAAATATTCAATATAAATGCAAGGCTGGAAAAGATTCATTCTGTTTCATTAGAGCAGGTAAGAAAGTCAGGCAGGCTGGTTCATTCTTTCTTGCTGGTTTTTGTTTCAGCCAAGACACGAAATAAATTGAAATTAACAAACCTAAAGAAGAATAAAAAGAAAATTATCCCAAGTGACTATGAGCTTCTAACAAATGACCTTTCTAAAGAAATAAGGATAAAAACAATAAATTCAAAGGTTAATGAGCCAGGATAATACAATCAGTATCTACTGCAGTATTTATCTTCTCCCCCCAAAATTCCTGCTTCTTTTGAATCTTCTGTTGCCCCCATACCTGTCATCTCTGCTGTGAAACCTGCCGGTTCTATTTTCACTGCCATGCTCGCTTCTTCTGCTGTCATCTCTTCTCTGATAAGGCCTGTTCTCCCTGTGTTCACCACTGCCCTCGCTTCTCCTGCGGAAATTATTGCCCCCATGCCCAAACTCCCTGCGGGGCCTGTATCCTTCTGCCCTGTTCTCCCTCTCTCTGTATGGTCGTGAGTGTGAATCATTCTCTCTATATCTGCCCTCTCTGCTGTATTGCTCTCTGCCCCTGCTAAAGCCCCTTTCAAATCTTCTGCCCTGCCCGCTAAATCCTCTATCCCCCCTGTTAAATCCCCTGCCAAACCCGCCTGCCCTGGGCTCCTTGAACCTTGCCATTATTCTTTCAATTTGCGGCGTCTCTCCTCTTTTAATCTTAAACTCATCATTATGCATTACTCTCTGGAAGTTTTCATAATCCCTGCTTGCAATAATGTTAATCACCTTTCCTTCTTTTCCAGCCCTTGCAGTCCTTCCTATCCTGTGAATATAATCTTTGATGTCTCTTGGGGCATCATAGTTGTAAATATGCGAGACTCCTTTTATGTCAAGCCCTCTTGCAGCAACATCTGTGCAGACTAAAACAGAGGCGTGCTTTGAATGAAATTTCTCCAGTGTTCTGGTTCTTTTTTGCTGGGCATGCCCGCCATGGATTGCCAGGGCATCTATTCCCGCCTCTTTTAAATTATCCGCAATAAAATCTGTATTCCTCTGCGTGTTGCAGAAAACCATGACTAAATCTGCCTTTTCATGCTTCAGAAAATGGACAAGCAGGGAAAATTTATTGTAATCTTCAATGTCATAATACACTTGGGTTAGCTTTGAAGGGTCAACATAAGCTTCTGCAGAAACCTCGACTGGCTTATGCATGTATTTGCCTGCAAGCCTTGCAATATCATCTGATATCGTCGCTGAAAACAGCAGGGTTTGCCTTTTGGAAGGGCATTCTTTTATGATTCTTTCAACATCATCCTTAAAGCCCATGTCCAGCATTCTGTCAGCTTCATCCAAAACAAGGATTTTGACATCGCGAAAGCTTATTGTTCTCCTGCTGACATGGTCCAAGATTCTTCCTGGAGTTCCCACAACAATATCTGCAGCCCTTAAATCCCTCATCTGGGGGTTTATTGGGACTCCTCCATAAACCGCAGTTGTTTCCAGATGCTTGTGCTTTGAAAATCTTTGCAGTGCATTGGAAACCTGCTCTGCCAGTTCCCTTGTCGGGGTTAATATCAATGCCTGAATTCCTTTTCCTCTTTCAGCCTCTTTTATGATTACTGAAGCAAAAGCCAGTGTCTTTCCAGATCCCGTTGAAGCCTCAGCTATGACATCCTTTCCCTCAAGAATCAAGGGAATTGATTTCTCCTGTATCTCTGAAGGCTTCTCAAAGTTCTGCTCTTGAATTGATTTCAAGATAGGCTCGATAATGCCAAGTTTTCTAAATTTTTCCATTTACGCTTATTAATCTTATTATTTTGTACAAAATGCAGGTTTCCCAGCACAAGAAAAAGACTAATACTAGCTTTTTCTTTAACAAATTTAATATTTAAGGTAGATATTTATGGTTTATAAAACTTTGGGAGAATTTTGTTTGTGTTATCCAGAAATAGTATTTATGGAAAACTTTAATATCCCACCTGCCTTTTGTTTAAAATGTCATGGCTGGATTTTTTTAGAAGTAGCAGGAAACAGGAAAAAGGCAGGAAGGAAGAAGCCAAAAAGATAGCATGTCAAAACCTGGATGCTGAGATAAAGGCAGAATTTGAAAGTCTTAATAAAAAAATCCAGGATGCCGGGCAGCAGGCAAGGCAGGGCATTCTGCAGCTAAACTCCGAGCTTAAGGGGCATATATCAACTCTGAGAAATATAAGCCTTGACGGGAAAAAAGAGCCGGAAAGGCTGAAATTTATAGTCAAAGAAAATCTTTATCACTATATCTCTTGTCTCCAAAAGCTTGCAGATGAGCTTGAAAATCTAACAATTGACAGGAATTATCTGGAAAGGATAAGCATTATTTTTGAGAATTTCAGGAAAAATTCCATTAATGCCTTTGAAAAAGCCACTATATTAATAGGAAAAGAGATGGATGACGCGAGAAACTCAATTAAAGCCTTTTCAGAGAATTTTAACAGCATTATAACCCAAAATAAAGATGCATTTGAAAGGGAAAAGACAGCAAACCAGCTGAAAAATCTTATGCTAAAGCTTGAAGATGAGAAAAATGCAGGGCTGCAGATTGAAAATTCCCTGCAAAATATGGAGGAAAATCTTAAAGGGCTTGAAAAACAAAGGACAGAAAAAGAAAAAAAGCTTGAAGAGATAAAAAACAGCAGCGAGTATAAAGAGCTTCTTGAGGAAAAAGAAAAGCTAAGAGGGAGGACAGGCGAGCTTGACAAGGAGATTTTCAGCCTCAAGCAGGAACTTGACCTTAAATATTTATCAAAATATTTTCATTATGAAAAAGAGAAAAGCCAGATTCTGAAGGAATATATTGAAAATTTCAAGTCAGCATTGGAAAATGATAATAACCTTCAAATAGCGCAGATAATAAAGGAAATCAAGCTGGATTTTGATATTGAAAGGATAAGCGCCCATAGAGGCGCAGATAAAAGCCATAGAAGACGGGATAAAAAGGCTAAGCCTTGAAGTTCTAGGCATGCAAAGCAGTATTGAGCAGGAAAAAATAAAGGCTCAAAAATTCCATGAAAAAGCAGGGCAGACAACCAGAGACATTGAAAAGTTGGCAAAGATTTTGTGGGGGAGGGGGGAGATAAATTTTTCTTGTTGAAAAATAAATATAAAAAGTAAAAGTTTAAAATCTCTTATTTCTTATAGCTTCTATGGCAAAGAGGCATAGAAACAAACATAACACAAAAAGTTTTCATAAACCTAATAGTAATCTAAAATCTAATTTCTTCTGGTTAGTTATTTGGGTATTAGTTTATGCAGGATTATATCTTATTTTTGCCTTTTTATTAAAAGAAATATTTGGGAATTTTAAATTCTTTCAAGTTAGATTATTGTATATCTTATTAATTGGTTTGTGTTTTTCTATATCCTCTAGGATAATTTGGTCTTTAATTCATAAGAGAAACATCTATATTGGAACAGATGTATTTTTATTTTGGACATTTGCTTATGGTTTCTCTATTTGGTTTGGACAATTTTTAAGAGATTTGATTATAGAAAGATTTAATCATCCGATACTAACAAATATCTTTATAGATGCTATAATCATTGGAATTGTAGTCTGTCTTTTAATAAAACTAATTAAAAAAATAGAGTTTGGTTTTGGAAAAAGAAGAATAAGAGCCCCTTCTCAAATAGCAACAGGAATTATATTAATTGTTGCAGGAATTCTAACATTTAGATTTTCATATCAAATATTTGTAGGCTGGTTTAATTGGATGGAAGGCATGGCTTGGAGTTGGTTAATTGGTTTAGGTTTGATTATTGCTGGATTTTTGGTATTAATTGCATGGTGGAGAAATAATGTTCTGCAACATAGGGTAGGTATCAAATTTGGACGCTGGTAGTAATTTCTCCTTATATTATTAAATTAATGCTCAATGCGTCCATTCTTCCCTCTCTAAATCCTTCACCCCCCCCCCAGTCACATTTATACACCCTTGACCAGAATTACGCCTAAATCTCTTCAAAATAAGCCATATTATTCTTAAAATCTGCTATTAGCCTCATTTTTTGGGATATTAAAAAATCCAGTCCAATTATAGTATCAATTTGATAAGCGCTAATCCTCATCTCTTGGCTAAGATTATTAAGTGCTGGAACATCCACCACATATACGGGCATTTCTACACTCTTCGTTTTTCCTTCAGGGGATTTTATTATGAACTTAAACTTATCCAGCTTTCTGCAAGGTATGCTTCCCCTTCCAAAGCCGCAAATTGGTAATGCTTTTTCACCAGTAGCAGAAATTTTTAATTTAGATGCAGCGCCAGCAGAAATAATAGTTCTAGGGCTTCCTGTATCAACAACAGAAATAATGCCCCCAAAAGAATGCGGGTGCATTGAAACAATGTTAAATAATAAACGCTCGGCTCCTGCCTCTTTTATTAAGTCTATATTAAAAATCATATTAGTATAGTATAATTTCTCCTTCTCGGGGAATAAATTGCACTATTATCTTGCTAAAATTAAGTTTTTGCACATCTAACATTCTCCTGATGTCATCAAATGTATCAGCATTTGCTACAACTTCTTTATTTTCGATAGCAATAAACCTTCCACCAAACTTCTTTTGCAGCCCTTTAAAGTTACTGGAGATAAATTGCGAGCCAGTTTCAAGAATTTCAAATTCTTTTAAGATTTCTTGTTCTGCCATATAATTCTTTAAGAATTTCTATATTTAAGCTTTTCTACCACTTTTAAGGCAACAAAGAAATTCCCGCTCCACATCACATTTATATACCCGTTTTATCTGGATATTATATCATGGCAGCAACACCACCAGCAGCAAAAAAGAGAAAGATGGAATATAATATTGACCAGTTTGTTTTTTAATGAATTAAGCGTTCTTGTCTCACTTAAATTTTTCAGCGATAAAGTTTATAAAGAATTGTATGCTTAAAATTAGATAATGGAAAACCAAACAATATTCACAGAGGTTTTTGGAAGCAATCCAATAATGAGAGTATTGGATTTTCTTGTAACATTTCAGTTATTTGATTATCCTTTAACAGAAATAGCAAGAAATTCAGGGGTAAGCTACTCAACTTTGCAAACATTTTGGGAAAAATTAGAAAAAAATAATATTGTCATAAAGACAAGAAGGGTTGGAAAATCAGACTTGTTTAAGCTCAACACAAAAAACCCTGCTGTCAA
>JACOYM010000073.1 GCA_016181905.1 Candidatus Pacearchaeota archaeon
AATTATAGCCATAGAAACTCTTGTCTTACCTGTTCCTGTTGCCATGTTAATCAATGCTTTTCTGTTTCCTTTTTCTAAATGGTCTAATATTTGTTTAACAGCCTCTACATTTCTCGACCTGTCCACTATTTTAGGATTAATGCCAATATTAGATAACTTTTGTCTTTCTTTAGCAAGTTGTGTTCTTCTTTGCAAATCCTTTTGAGAAAATGGCCCAGATATTTCACGAGTAGGATAGCCTTTTTCTTTAAAGAACCATTTTTGTCCATTTGTTAAAAATATTGGAACTGTAAAACTTATTTGAGACTCTATATCTTTTTGATAAGTTGTTGCTTGAATACTTCCCTTTTCTGCATCTAATGAAAATCTTTTAGCCTCAATTATTGCCAAAGGATTTTTATGTTCATCTAACAAAACATAATCAATAAACCTTCCTTCTTCTTTTCCTTCCCCCCTCTTAATTTCATATCTTTTAATTTTAAAATCCGATTTGACAGAATTAACCTCTCTCTTAATGTACTCTTCTTTCCAGCCAGCATCCCCTGTTAACCAAGGGTCTATAATTTTCTCTCGCGTTTCTTTCTCTGATAAATCTGTCATCTTCTCATAAGAAATCTCCTCCTTATAATTTTAACCCTTTCTCTTCTCTCCCCCTTTCATCTCGCCCTCAGGCTCGCCTCTTCAAGAGCCATTTCCAAATGGGCTTGATGATTATCTTTTATTCTTTAATTTCTTCAGAATTTCAGCTCTTTCTTCCGCCTGCTTTTCATACCTCTCTTTTTCCCCTGCCCAGTATGCCGGGGTCGTGTCTTTTTCGCCTTTTTCTGTTTCTATTTTTTCCTTATGCTTCTCAGCTTGTTTTATCAAGCCATCTATCTGTTTTATTAATCTTTTCTTTCTCGAAGCCATTTTTTTAGTTTAATAACCTCTTTGTCAGCATAATCAGCTATTTTTTCCGCTTCTTCAACAAGCAGTTCATTCCTTACCCTTTCATTATTCTTTGACCTTAAGTAGCCTTCATAAGCCTTTAAAGAGCCGCTAATTCTCCTGACTAATCTCAAAAAAACAATTTTTCTCCATGCTTCATCCTTCTTCATACAGCTAAGAATATACAAAGACCTAAGCCTTAAGATAAGGATATAAGCAACATTATCACTCATATAATTTTCACCAGCTTTTTTATATAAACTAATGTCTTCTTTTATCTTTTTTATCCTGGATTTTGTTGTATCTACATACCACTTTAAATTTTTCTTAGTAAGAGAAGTATTGAGATATCCTTTAATCAGGGCATCATTGATAATAACCTCTGCTTCTTTAATCATGGGCAACAGGGGCAAAATATTAGTTTTAAGCTGTTTTTCTGCATTCTCTTTAGAGACTAATATGATTTCATATCTCCCTTTTTTAATCTTCTTATTAATAGAATCTGTTATGGCTAAAATATCAACATCACTCTCAATTGTCTGCTCGTTCCTTGCATAACTTCCTGTAATATAAGCCCCTAACAAGTTTTTTAATAAATTTTCCTCGATTAAAATTTCTAAAACTTCTTTTTTAATATTCAGGGGCTGTAAAATCACCTTTACCTGGGTGTTTAGCCATTCTTTAGGCAGCAGCACCCCTGCCGAATTTCCAACCTTAATGGTATTTTTGATTATCTCATTTTCCATGATGTTATAACAAGTTATAACTTTATAAACCTTTCGTTTTCTTTTCACCTCTCCTTACTTTCCGCTCTCCCCCCTTACTCCCACCTCAACGCGTCAACAGGCTTCAGCCTTGAGGCCTGGATGGCCGGCATCACGCCGGACAGGGCGCCTATGGCAAATGAGAAGAACAGGGCGCCTGCAACCAGCGCCAAGCTGAAGGATGCCTTTAATAGCCCTGTTCCAAGGGCTGCTGCAGCAATGTACTCTGCAGCCTTGCTTATCCCAAATCCCAATACTATGCCAATAGCCCCCCCAACCAAGCCGAGCATTCCGGATTCAAACAGGAACAATAAAAGAACATCAGAATTCTTCGCGCCTATTGCCTTTAGTGTCCCAATCTCCCTTGTCCTCTCCAAAACAGCAGTATACATTGTGTTCATTATTCCCACACCCCCAACAAGCAGCGAGATTGCAGCAATGCCCACTAACACAGCATTTACAATCCCAAACACATTTGAAAATGCCTGAAGAATCTGCTCAGATGTTGAAACAGCAAATGTCTTTGGCTCCTCGCTCTTCTTCTCATTCCTGTAGTCCTTTAATTTATCCTATATCCTTTCTGCAACCCCTGTGACATTTGTGCCTGCCTTTGCCTTGATAAATATCATTGATATAATCTTCTCCTCTCCAGACAATTGCCTTAAATTATCAAGCGTCATGATGATTGAGCTGTCATCAGGAGTGCCCATCTTTTTTAAGATTCCTATAATCTCAAATGTCTCGCCATTTATTTTAACACTGCTTCCGGCATTAATCGCTTTGCCGAAATCCTTGTTTGCTGTATTATAGCCTATTACAAGCTTGTTTTTATCATTCTTTTCAAGCTGCCTTCCCCTGTCAAATTCAAGAGAACTTTCAAATATCTTATTGTATTCGTCAGGCACAATTCCAGAAACCAACACAGCCTGTTTTTCTTTCTTGAATTCTATCTCCAGAGATTTTATCAGAAAAGGAGATGCCATATCAACACCATTAACCTTTCTGATAATCTCAACATCCTTTTCAGTCAGGGGAAATGATGAAAGCTCAGATGCAACAGGCGAAACAATAATCCCTGCCTTTCCCAGCACAGTTATTGTGTCTGTTCCAAGCGTCTCAAACTGCTCTGATATTGACTCCTGCAAGCCCTGCCCGATGCTTATAAGCGAGACAACAGCCATTATGCCGATGAATATCCCAATCATCGTCAGCCAGCTTCTCAGCCTTCTTCTTTTAAGGTTGTTCAGGGCGAGAAACAAAAGGTCTTTCATCTTAAATACTCCTCATAATTTTTACAATTTTAATATTATATCCTCAAGAACTTTTTTAGCAGCAGATAAAAAGTTGCCGGCAATAAAAATCCTGCCTGAATACTGCTCCTTCATTCTTCTCACTTTATCTTCTTCTCTTTTTCCATGCCCTGTGAGAAGTAATATACCCTTGCCATTCGCGTTTAATCCTGCCTGCACATCACTTGATTGATCCCCTATAAAATATATCTGGGAATTATCCAGGTTTAATCTCAAATCATGACATGCCCGCTTTAGCATCCCTATTCCCGGCTTTCTTAAATCTTCTTCCTTTACCCAGGGATTTGTTAGAGGAAGGCATTTCTCAATTGCATAGTCCCTTCCGACAAAGGGGCAGTAATGCCAGCCATCAACGACAGCTCCTTCTGCCTTCAGCCTTTTGTCAATCTCCCAGTTTATCTCCTCAACCCTTTTGCAGTCAAAATATCCTCTTGCAACCCCTGACTGGTTTGAAGCAATAATAACATTTAATTCATGCCCTTTCAGCAGTTTAATCCCCTCTACAACCCCATTATAAATATCAATTTGTTTCTTCCAGTCTTCTTTTTTGCCAAAATACCCATCATCTTTAATTATTGTCCCGTCCCTGTCTATTCCGACTAAAATATGTTTTTTCATCCTGCTTACACCTGCCTTGCTGCTTTTTGCCTTCTTCTCTTTCTTATAATCCTGTAAAGGATATAAGCAAGAATCAAAACCGCGATTGTTATTATAATTGCAAAGGTATTGCTTCTCTTTATCAATCCAAGCGAGATTGCCTCTTCCTTGCTGTATGCATTTATCCCCAGGCTCTTTGTTTCCTTTAGCTCATTGTTTGCAGCATCCCTGTATTTAAGCTCGACAGGCAGGTTTAACACGCCTGGCGCATTATCCGAAACAAAAATCTTAAACTCTGCGCTGTCAAAATTATCAGAACTCAGCTCGCCGACATAAATCTCCTGCTGTGAAAGCATATCTGTTCCTATCACATCATTAAGCTTTATCGTTAAAAGCTTTACATCGCTTAATCCATTGTTAATTATTTTAATGCTTAGTGTATTGCTCTGCCCTTTAATCAGTATAGAATCCTCTGCTGTGATATAAAGTGCAGGCTTGGCATTCACGCTCAATGAGATTAGGCTTGGCTTTTTAACCTCTGTCCTATTGTCAGTATATTTTATCATGACAGGGATTTTATACACCCCTGGCTTTGCGTCAGAAAGCGCAATCACGCTGAAGATTAATGTCTTGCTCTTCTCGCTTCTGAGCTCATCAATAGACATCTCTGCTCCAGAGCCATAGGGAGCAAGAGGCAGGTTTTCTGAGCTGAAATCAAGATAAATCTCAATGTCGCTTAATGTCCTGTCAAAATTATTCTTCAAGTCTATTGTTATCTCTGCTGTTCCTCCCGGAGCAATCTCGCTTGGAGAGACATCAACAGAAGAGATTGTCAATGCATCTGCAAACTGCACTGCTGATAAAATCAGCAGAAATGATATAAAAAATATAATTAATTTTGAGTTCATTTTGGTATTATTAACTCCGCCACCCAGTCTTGAGAGAAAACATTACACCTCCCATTTACATCTATTTGTTCGCTTCCTTTAGCTCTAATGAGATTATTCTCAGCATACGAGATTATGTCATGATGATAATACTTGAACCTGCCCCTTTCAAAAAATCTAGGCCCTCTGAAAGGAATTTCTCTTGGAACATTTGATAGTGCCTCTTTCAGAAAAATAAATGTCTCTTTTGCTAATTTTTCATCCTTATTGCTTATATCTGCCATTCCATCTTTGTTTAACATCCCCCCAGAATAAGCCATCTGCCATATCCTCTGCCCATTTTTGTTTTTCCATTTTACTAACTCCCTTCCAGGAGCTTGGCAATACCCTGCATAATTATCTTCATAATAAAAATTTCCTTTCTGAAATGTTAATAGTTTTGAGCCATCAGGCAGGATAGTCTCTTTTCCGTTTCCAGCATAGCAGTTCTTCTTGCCTTCAACTATAAAATCTCTCAGCTCTTCCAAATCAATCTCTAATCTGCCCAGTTTTATTATGTTTTTCATTTTTTGCATCCTTGCTGTTTTATTTATTTCTCAATCCTCCCATCCTTTATCCTTATTGTTCTTTTTGCATATCCTGCAATCTCTGGCTCGTGCGTAACCATTATGATTGTCTTTCCCTTTTTGTTCAAGCCCTCAAGCAGGCTGACAATCTCTTTTCCTGTCTTTGTGTCCAAATTTCCTGTTGGCTCGTCTGCCAGTATAATCTCCGGGTCATTTGCCAAAGCCCTTGCAATAGCAACCCTTTGCCTTTCTCCTCCTGAAAGCTGGTTAGGCAGGTGGCTTAACCTGTGCCCTAATCCAACCTCTTTCAATAAATCCCCAGCTCTTTCCCTTCTGTTTTTAAGAGGAACATTCTGGAACATCATTGGAAGCATGACATTCTCCAAGGCTGTCAATGTAGGAATCAGGTTAAAGCTCTGGAAAACAAAGCCAATCTTCCTGCCCCTTATTACTGCCAGCTCTGAATCTGAAAGCCTTTCTATGTCATGCCCATCTAAAAAAATACTGCCAGAGCTCGCCAAGTCCAGCGCCCCTAAAAGATGCATTAATGTAGACTTGCCGCTTCCGCTCGGCCCAATCACTGCAACAAACTCGCCTTTCTCTATGCGTATGCTTGCATTCTCAACAGCATGTATTATTGCATCTCCCATGACATAGTTCTTGTGAACATTCTCAAGCTGGATTATATTTTGTGGCATTTTTAATCCTCAACAAATATCTGTTTTCTTATCTCATCCGGCATAAAATAAAGAAGAGGGCCAAATCCATTTCCAAAATTTTCACTTATTCCTCCTAAAAATGAATCATCATGCTCTTTAGTCCATGGAGCTATCTTGCTATATCTCTTTTCAGCTTCTTTATCACCATACTTAAATGCTTTTCTAGCTAAACTAGCAATATTTTCTTTTACACCATTCCTGTAGAAATCAATCTCATCAAGACTCTTTCTAACATCCCCCAACCTTCTGTAAAAATAGGGCATGTTTTCTTTATCATTCATTAAATATTCGGGTAATTTCACTATTTTTCCTTTTGATTTTGATTCATGAATGATAAATTCTCTCCATTTCGGAGATTTAATTCCAATCACCCCGTATTTTGCAGGTATTATATTTGCTAAATCATATCTTATATATAATCCTGAAAAACTCTTGCCAACCTGCGACCATATAGAGATTATATCCAAGGGCTTTAGTGAAAATTCATCCAGCTCATTTATCTTATCTGCCAAAGGGGCTATATTTTGCTTTAAGAATTCTTGAGCCAATTTGTTATCCTGCCAGACTTTCACATATTCTTCATTAAATTGCTTGCAATAATCCTGCATGCTAATTAAAACCTGCACAACTGGATGGTTAACATCTAATTTAGCTGCTTCAATATGCTCCTTTGTCAATATTGGCTCTTCCATTTTAATCATCCCTCAATCCTCCCAGAATAAGCCCTGAGGCGCTACCACCTCTTAATTCTGATGAATTTTTGGCTTAAATAACTTTCGGTAGAAAGTTTTAAATGTGATGTCCTGAAATAGGTTTACATTTACCCTTTTTCTAATTTAGTTCATAAAGGAGGTAATGAACTATGTTAAATTTTAGAAAAAGGCTATGGATTGTAAAACAAAAAGAAGCAGGACATCTTACCGATACAGAGATAGCAGATTCACAAGGAACTACAAGGATGACCATTAACAATTTATGGAGAGCATACAAACAACAAGGAATAGAAACTCTTAAGGACAAAATTAAAGGCAGGAAAGCAGACAAAATTCCAGAAAGAGTAATGCAAGCAATCTTTGAAAAGAGAAAGCAAGGTTATGGTATAAGGGCAATTGAAGGCTTGCTTTCTATCGACGGAATAAAGGTAAGCCACAATAAAATACATCGAGTTTTGAAGCAAGAGGGTTTAGTAATCTCAGAACCAAAGAAAGCTAGAAGAAAGCATTACATCAGGTGGGAAAGAAAGCATAGCAACAGCTTATGGCAGACAGATTTCTGCTGGCAAGAGAAACTTCAATGCTGGATTATTGCCTATCTTGATGACCACTCAAGATTTATCGTCGGTGCAACTTACACAAAAATTGCAACAACAGAAGTTGCAATTAACTTGTTTGATAAAGCAAGAGAAAAGTATGGGCTGCCAAGAGAGACATTAAGCGATAGAGGAACTCAGTTTTATTCTGTTCTCGGGGGCAAATCGGCTTTTCTTAAGTATATGGAAAGCTTAGGAGTAATTCATATATATGCCTCTGTGAAAAAGCCAACAACCTGTGGGAAGCTTGAAAGATTTTGGCTTACACATAATCGAGAAAGATGGAAATTCTCTTCTTTACAGAATTTTATTGAATTTTATAACTACAAGAGACCGCATATGTCTCTTGACTATCTAACACCTTACGAGGTCTACACCAGAGACCTCAAGGTGTAAAGTAATTATGGGACATCACATTTGCTATTTCACCTCCTTTCAGTTCTTCATTTTTGTTTATCTTTTATTAGATATTGATGAAACTCCTTTTTCACCAACCTTTAACGCACCAATACAAACAAACCAAAAGATTTTTTAACTTAGAATGGCTGTTAACATTGCTTTGTGTGGAGAGTCTATTGAAGGCTAGACCTGAAAGAAATTGTCGGGTTAGGCTCGGTGAAACATGGAGCGTGATTTATCTTAATATTTGCGAGAAAAATAGCTGCAATTATCGATACCTTTAAATAAATACAAATATTATACAGAACATGGGCATATTTTCAAGGTTCAGAAAAAGAGGGGATGTGATTGACTTTACTGAACTGCAAAGAAGGGGGCTTTTAAAGGTTCCAGAAATACCCCCAGACTATATTGAGATAAAAAAGCCGGGCAGCCCTGCTGTGCAGGGGCAAAGCTCGCCTTTTGGCTTTTTCGGCGCAATTTCAAGCTCTGCCCCCCAAGAAACAGAAACAAGCTCTTACAGCAATAAAGATAGTGATTTAGATGGCACTTTAGAAAGCAGAAAAGAAAGGCTAAAAAGGAGATTTGCAGACATGCAGGACAAGGTTGAAAGGGCTTCAAGCGATGTCTATGACATAAAACACAGGCTTGAGCTGATTGAAAAAAAGCTTGACAAGATAGAAAGAAAAGACGGGATAAAAACTTATTAAGCCTTTTCTTCACTCTTCTTTTATGAAAAACAAAATGCTTGATGTCTTTAATATCTTATTTGAGAGATATGGCAGGCAAGGGTGGTGGCCTGTTTTGGCAGCTAATGCTGATAAGAAATCAAGAGGATTTGAGGTTTCAACAGGCGCGATATTAACTCAAAATACAGCATGGAGGAATGTTGAGAAGGCTATCAAGAATCTCAGTGATAAAAATCTTCTGGCGCCAGAATTAATATTAAAAACTTCAGTATCTGATATTGCAGAGTGCATAAAACCAGCGGGCTATTATAACCAGAAGGCAGAGAGGCTGAAGATTTTCTCTGAATTCTTTTTGGGCGAATTTGACAAGCTGAAAGAAATCAATACAGGGAAAGCAAGGCAAATGCTTTTGAGTGTCAAGGGCATAGGGCCTGAGACAGCAGACAGCATCCTGCTTTATGCCCTGAACAAGCCAGTATTTGTAATAGACGCTTACACAAAAAGATTATTTTCAAGAATGCTTGGGGTTGATTTTAAAACTTACACCGAATGGCAGGATTTTTTCCATAAAAATTTAGAGGATATTGAAAAACAGGCAGAAATGTTCAATGAGTTTCATGCCCTTATTGTTGAGCATTGCAAGAACGCGTGCAAAAAACAGCCGCTTTGTGAAAAATGTTCATTAAGCAGCATATGCAAAGCTAAAATTCCAAATGCATAAGGTTTATTAATATATTTTTTCTTTGCTATACATGGTTCCTAAACATATTGGGATTATCCTCGACGGCAATCGCAGGTTTGCAAAACAACTGATGCTGAAGCCGTGGAAAGGGCATGAATGGGGCGCAAAAAAGGTTGAAAAGCTTTTTGAATGGTGCTGTGAACTTGACATAAAAGAGCTGACTCTTTACACATTTTCCCTGGAAAATCTTAACCGCCCTAAAGAAGAGCTTGATTACCTGTTAAATTTATTCAAAGAAGAGTTTGCCAAGCTTTTGTCTGATGAAAGAATTGGCAAAAATGAGATAAGAATAAACTTTATAGGAAGATTATGGATGCTGCCCCAGGATTTGCAGGATATAATGCAAAAAATCATGGAGAAAACAGGGAAATACAGCAGGTATATTGTTAATTTTGCCATGGCGTATGGCGGCAGGGCAGAGATAATTGACGCTGCAAAGAAGATTGCTGAAAAAGCCAAGGAAGGCAAGATTGATATTGATGAAATCAATGAAGATGTTTTTTTAAAGAATATGTACATAAAAAGCGAGCCGGACTTGATAATCAGGACAGGCGGCGAGAAGAGAATATCAGGATTTCTGCTTTATCAGGGAAGCTATGCGGAGTTTTATTTTATTGACAAGCTATGGCCTGAATTTGAAAAAGCTGACCTGGTTAATGCAATAGACGATTACGCAGACAGGGAGAGAAGGTTTGGAAGGTAAAGTTTTATTAATACTTCTAAACTCTTGGTATTATGGAAGAGGAGCTTAAAAAGAAGGTGAAGGCATATGCCCTGAAGAATGCGCTTGCACACAAGGGAAAGGCGCAGATTGGGGCAGTTATCTCTGCATTATTTCAGGAAGGGCTGAAAAAGGATAATATTGATTCAGTTATTAATGATATCCAGAAGATAGTTGACGAGGCAAACAAATTAAATGCTGAAGAGCAGGAAAAGCAGTTTCAGGGGCTGCATGAAATTGTAAAGGAAAGAGAGGCAAGAGAGGGGCTTCCAGAGCTGGAAAACGCAGTTGAAGGCAGGGTTATAATGAGATTTGCGCCGTATCCTTCAGGGCCTTTGCATTTAGGCAATACAAGGCAGCTTTTATTGAATGATTATTATGCTAAGAAGCACAAAGGAAAATTCCATCTGGTATTTGATGACACAATAGGGAGCGAGGAAAAGCCGATTGCAAAAGAGGCATACAAACTTATTGAACACGGAATCAAATGGCTTGGCGCCAAATATTCCAAGCCAGTCATTTACAAGTCAGGCAGGCTTGAGATTTATTACAAATATGCAGAAGAGCTTATCAAAAAGGGAAATGCATATGCCTGTTCCTGCAGTTCAGAAACACTTAGGTACAACAGGGCGAGGGGGATAGAGTGCGCTTGCAGGCAGTATTCTATTGCCAAGCAGCTTGAAAGATGGAAGATGATGTTCAGCGCAAGGGAAGGCGAATGCACATTGAGATTAAAAACAAGCATGCAGCACCCAAATCCTGCATTTCGCGACAGGGTTTTGTTCAGGATTTCAGAAAGAGAGCATCCTCGCGCAGGATACAAATACAAGGTCTGGCCTCTTCTTGACTTTTCATGGGCTATAGACGACCATCTTCTTGGAATAACGCACATTATAAGAGGAAAGGACCTTATGATGGAAAGTGAGATGGAAAAGTTCATATGGGACATCTTTGGATGGGAGCATCCTGTCCTTATTCACACAGGATTATTTCAGATAGAGGGAGCGAAGATAAGCAAAAGCAAGGGGCAGCAGGAGATAATGGCAGGAAAATATTCCGGCTGGGATGACCCCCGCACATGGAGCCTGCAAAGCCTTGAGAAAAGGGGCATGCAGCCAGAAGCAATAGTAAAATTCTGCTTGAGCCTTGGGCTGACAAGGGGAGAAACAATAGTTCCTATTGATGTTTTATATGCAGAGAACAGGAAGCTTTTGGAGAAGAGCAGGAGGCTTTTTTTTGTCGCAGAGCCAGCCAGGATAAAGATAGAAAATGCGCCCCCAATGAAAGTAAAAATCCCGCTGCATTCTGAAGCTGAACTTGAGTCAAAGGAGAAAATAGAAAGGACATTTTCAACAGCCAGTGATTTTTTTGTCTCTAAAGATGATTTTAAGCAATTCCAATATGGCGGGGATTTCAGATTAATGCATCTTTTTACATTCAAATCAAAAAAGAAGCCCTTGACAAATGAAACATATCTTGAATTTGTGTCAAAAGAGAAATTTGAGTCAGTAAAGCAGATATTTTTGCACTGGCTTCCTGCTGATAAAAAAAATGAAAAGAATCTTGTTAAAGCGTCTGTATTAATGACAGACGGCAGCTTAATAAAAGGGCTGGCAGAAGAGAATGTCAAGCTCATTAAGACAGGAGAGGCTGTCCAGTTTGAGAGGTTTGGGTTCTGCAGGCTCAATGGGATTAAAAAGGCAGGGAACTCAGAGGAATACGAGTTCTGGTTTGCGCATCGTTAAGTTTATAAATATACAATCATATGGATTAATAATAAAGATGCTTAAACAAAAAAAAGGGGTTTCAGAGATATTAGCAACAATTCTAATTGTCTTGTTTGTTATAGCAGCGCTTGTCATTGTTTCTGTTGTTTTGTTTCAGTTTATACGCTCAAAATCTGATGAAATAAAGATTAAGGCAGACTGCGCCTCAATAATTCTAAGCATACCCAAGGCAAAATATTTCTCAGCTACAAATATCACCATGTTATGGGTTAAAAAAGACAAAGGCGACGTAGACATCAATAATTTAAAATTCATCATTGACGGGAAGGAAAAAACACCTGTTGCAGGAGACAGCACAAAACTTAAAACACTTGAGGAAGGCAGCTACAACTTTTCTGTGTCAGCAAAGCCCGCAAAGATTGAGGTTGCGCCTGTTATATTTATAACAGAATCTGAGAAAGAGGCTGTCTGCGAGAATGTTATAGAAGTGCAGGGAAAGGATATTGTTTAGACTTCAAAAATGCAAAATATCAACAGCATTTCTGACATTAGCCCAGAGTTTTTGACATATCTTTTTAAAAAGCATATCTTTCGAGTTCTCCATCATTAACATTTTACAAAGCTGAAAAATCAAGATAAGCAGACAAGCGATAAGATTATAAAGTTTGTATTAACACCACTAATTATGGCTTGGAGAACATTTGAAAGACCCGGATATTTTGGAAAAAAGCGGGACGAATTTTACAGGCAATATGATGAAAAACTTGGCAAAGATAATTGGAGAATCATGTGGCAATGGAATGGAGACGCAATTCCTTACATTGTTGCATGCCAGCTATATGAAGATGGGTATTATGCCGACTCTTTTAGAAGAGAGGATTTATGGAAGGAATTAGCGTCCATTGCGAAAGATGTTTATGACCACCAAGAATCAGATACTCAATCGGGCTTAGATTATTCTGTCCAAAATGGAAATGCTACACATTTACAAGATATTGCGATTAGAAGAGTAATGTTAAGAAGAGGTTGCATATTTGAAGGAGACAAGCTTGTCCAAATAAGAAGCCATACAGAATATTGGGGCCAAAAACTAAGCCCTGGAAAAGTTCCATTCCATTTGCCAAAATTAATTGCTGTTCCACATTTAGAAAAATGGTGGGATTATAATTCTATTGAGGATTTTTGGCAGAGTAACAAGATTTTACAAGTCCGTGAATGAGCATGCCCACTTATTAAAATAACCAAAAAGCCCTTTTACAACTCCTTCACCATATATCCCCCTTCTAATTCATAGCCAAGCTTTCTGTAATATTCCCTTGCGCCTACTCCTGATATGACAGCAATTTTCTTGAATTTCCTTTCATCTTTTACAATGCTTTCAGCTTCCTGCATCAGCATCATGCCTATTCCTGTGTGCTGTATTTCTCCTTCCCTGCCAAGCTCAACAGCCTTTCCATAAACATGAAGCTCCCGGACTATGGCACAACCTATCAACTCTTTTATAAATGGCTTGCAAGGAAACCTTAATCTCAGCAAGCCAAACAAAACATTTTCCTTGTTCACAGCCTGAAGAAAAATCTCTTTTCCATTGCTTGCCTGATATTCTGTCTTTTTAATACAGATGTTATAATCATCTGTCTTGGCAAATCCAATCTCCCTGAACCTTATCTCATTCAGTTTTACGCCTTTTTTCCTGATTTCTTTTTCAATGTCTTTTCTTAAATCAATCCTTGTTGTTCCAGCAACAAGGTAGTCGGGATGAATCTCCCTCATTATTCTCATAACCCTGCAATACTCTGGCACAATCATCAGCATTCTTATAATAAGTTTTTTGATTTCATTTTCAGAATATGGCTTATATTTCTTTTTCCAATAAAGCCTTTCAAGCCCGCTCCCTTTAATCACCTGGCAAGGATATATCTTTAACTGGTCAGGCTCGAACCTCTCATCTGAAAATATCTGCTTAAACATCTTTAAATCATTTTTTATATTGCTTCCAGGCAATCCCGGCATAATATGGTACCCAACCTTAAAGCCAGAATCCTTAAGCCTTTGTGTTGCTTCTATAACATCCTTGACAAGATGCCCCCTGTTAACAATCTTGTAAATCCTGTCATCAATTGCCTGCACACCAAGCTCAACCCTTGTGCAGCCAAATTCCAGCATTCTCCTGATGTCTTTTTCAGAGCAAACATCAGGCCTTGTCTCTATGCATAATGCCACGCACCTTTGGCTTGCCTTTTCATTGGATTTTTTTGCCTCTTCCAGATTTTTTGATTTTTTGCTGTTGAGCGCATCATAACAATTCTTAATGAATTTATACTGAAACTTTATCGGGCAAGACAGAAAGGTCCCGCCCATAATAATAAGCTCAATCTTGCCTGTTGGATGGTTCATTATTTTAAATGCCTCAAGCCTTGCCCTTACCTGCTTATATGCATCATAATCCAGCATCATTGCGCGCATTACAGCAGGGGACTTTGGCGTATAGCTCTGCGGCATATTAAGATTTGGGCAGTAGAGGCATGTTCCATGCCTGCATTTTCTTGGAGGAAGCATAACTGCCACAGGAGTTACCCCGGAGATTGTTTTTGTCGGCTTTCGCACTTCGTTGCGAGATGGAGGCTTCATAGCCAGATTAAAGAAGTGCAATATATAAACCTGATATTAGGCGACATATTACTCGGTGGGCTTGAAACGATTAAAAATATCTTTCTTTTAGAAAAATTGATGGTCGGCTCGAGTCGCTTATGCAGCATATAGTCTTCACTAGGAATAAAGTAATAATTAGTTTTTAGTAATCTTCCAAAACCATTCAAAAAATTCTTTAAATCTGCCAGCTGTTTCTTTGTTCTCAATCAGAATTGCAAATGGAAAGTCCTTATTCCAAAGGGTAATACCTACTTTATTTTCATAAATATAAATATGGGATGGAGAATTTAATCCCTTTGGAAGATATTTTACTTCTGATAATCTTAATTTTTTTAGTTCCATGCCTCTTTTTTTGCCCTCTTTTGTATTGTTCATTAAAAATCTCGCCTTAATTTTTGCTTTTGTCCTTTCTTTCTCCCACCTATTCATAAAATAATCTGGCAAGATATCAATGGTTAACCCAGAGGTAATGTCGAGCCATTCTTTAGGCTTTGATTTTATAATATCATTCATTAGTGTTTTTAGTCCCTCTTTTCCCTCATAGACTTCTATATTATGCTCTTTTTTTGGAGAAATTGAGAGTTTTGTTAATTCAGGGATTAGTTTTTTTATATTGAGTTCTTTTTCTTTTAATATCTCAATAAGTCTTGAAGGATTTGAAGCTTTGAAGTACTTAGTATTATTTTTTATTACATAGCCTATTAGACCGAGCTTAATCAACTTTTTTAATATTTGATAAATCATTGTCCTGTTAAGACCAGTTAAATCAGATAATTCACTAGCTAAAATATTATCATGCTTAAGCATTTCAATATATGACTTAGCTTCGTTGTTGGTTAATCCTATTTCTTTTAACACACTTATTTCCATATTTTTTCTTATTTTATATAGTTTAAATATTTTACTATTGTTGTTAGTAATGAGACAACAAAGATATAAATAGGGTTTACGAATTCTGAGAATTAGAAGAAATTAAAATGAGATTAGAATTAGGAAGTTATCCCATAGATACAGATAAAACGTACGACAAAACTAGAAAGATAGAAGTAGCTTCTGCTCTCATGAAACCAGTTATAAACTACCTTAAAGAGCAATATCCTCATCGTAAATACAAAATAATGGCAAAAGCAGAAACATGGTATTTTTTTGGCATGTCTGGAGGTAATCTTAAAGTCAATATTTTAAGAGAATTTCTGGGAGTATTTTCAAGACAGATTGTCAAGGCAGGCTTTAGTTTTTATAATTCTAATACAGACTATTTAGATAAAGTTGATAGAATTGATAATTTAAGGTCTCTCAATGAAAAGACGATTTCGCAAAGAAAACTAGAAGAATTGCTGTCTCCAATTATACATAAAAATAAAGAAGCTGCCGAAGTTAGGCGTTTTCTACATGTTTTTTAGGTATTTTTCCTTACTTTTAGTAATGAGATAAAGAATTTTTCTTGCCGACACACTAAAACTTCAAAGATACTTCTCGCCCACCCTAGCCGAACAGATATTTCATATATGCTGATAAAATTGCATTTTTGAATTATCCTTTGCAAAGCTTTTAAAAGAATAATTTTATTTAGTCCTTAATGAAAAATCCTTGTATCATAATTGGCGGCGGGATTATTGGAAGCGCATTAGCAAGAGAAATTCGAAAGAGAGATTTGGCTGATGTGGTTGTTCTTGAGAAAGAAAAAGAATTAGCTATGCATACATCAGGAAGGAATAGCGGGGTTATTCATTCCGGAATTAACCAGAAACCAGGGACTTTGAAAGCAAAACTCTGTGTTGAAGGAAACAGGATTATCAGGGATTATTGCAGGGACAATAAACTGCCTTATGAACAATGCGGCACATTAGTTATTGCGCGGAATGAAAAAGAGAGCTCTGTTCTTGAAAAATTATTGTCAATTGGCACGGCTAATGGGGTTGAAGGCTTAAGAATAATTGACAAAAAAGAGCTAGAAGAAAGAGAGCCGTTTGTCAGGGGTTATAAAGCGCTTTACTCTCCAACTGGGGCAATAGTTGACTCAAGGGCGCTGGTCAACAAAGTTGCAGAAGAGGCTGAATCACTTGGAGCAGAATACAAATTAGATTGTGAAGCTTTAGGAATAACTGATAAGGGGGTGATAACAAACAAAGGGGAATTTGATGGGTATGCAATAAATTGCGCAGGGCTTTATGCAGACAAGATAGCGCACATGTGCGGCATTGGGAGAAATCTCTTGATTATGCCGTTCAAAGGCAATTATGCTGAAGTAAATGTGCAAATCAATTCAATGGTGTACCAGGTTCCTGATTTAAGATACCCTTTTTTGGGGGTTCACCTGACAAAATCTGTTGAAGGAAAAGTCCTTGGCGGGCCAACTGCGACTTTGTCTTTAAGGGGGCGGGAGTCCTATGATGGCGAGTTCAATTTCAAAGAATTTTTTGATACCATAATGTCCAAGAATTTTTGGAACATGGCAAAGAGCAAGGAATTTCTGAAGCTTGCCCTGAATAACGGGAAAATTTCTATTTTTAAAAATGCTTTTTTAAAGGAATTAAACAGCATTCTGAAGATAAATGTTGGAGAATGCGATATAAAACCTTACAGGGCAGGCATAAGAGCCCAGATAGTAGACATAAAGGGGAATATGGCAGATGATTTCATTTTAGAGAAGGGTTATAATTCACTCCACATCTTGAATGCAATATCGCCAGGATTAACCTCAAGTTTTGCATTTGTGCGGCATATTGCAGATTGAATGCAATATCGCCAGGATTAACCTCAAGTTTTGCATTTGTGCGGCATATTGCAGATGATTACCTAAATGAGGTACGTTAAGAATTATACATCAATTTTAGTTTTAAACTTCAGAATTCCACAAGTCTTTGACTTGTGGTTTTAATTGCTCGTGGAATTCTGATAGTGCTCAAGAACCACACGAAGTGTGGCATTATTATGCCACCTGTCTTTGACAGGTGGTTCTTGACAAATAAAAAAATAAAAAAAGAAATAAAAATTCGGCGTTTAGTCATCCAATGAAAGCTCTTCGTCCTCTCCTATCTCATCATCCACTTCAATTTCAGGGCCACTATCCAAATCACTTGCTATGTCTGTCTCTGCAGGAACTTTAGTCTCTTCTTCGTCTTCTAACTCCATATCCTTATCTTCATATCTATTTGGCATTTTTTAAACTCCCTTTTTGATGTCAAACAGAATGTTGACACATCAAAAATGCTCTTTGTTCATGCTGTTTGTTTTAACTCACAGAAAGCAAAGGCATTTTTGATAGTGCTCAAGAACCCGAGCACGCTATATGTTTTAGCACAGGGTTCTTGACAATTCTGTCTGTTTTAAAACACAAAAATACAGGGTTTTTAAATGTTTTTATGCCCTGCCGTATGCCTCAGCCCCAGTTACTCACTTACAACTCTTCTTATTCTTACAGCATTTTTTTTATCAAGTATCTTTGCTGCAATAAACAATATCAGAATAAGAAGAACAATAAATCCTGCAAAGATGAGAGGAACCAGCACATAAGCCTTGTTTAGAAGTTTTGTGTCAAATGCAATAAAACCTGTAATTCCTGCTGTTTCAGGTGGGAATTCCTCGCAGTCATCCTTTCCTGCTGTCCTGCTATTTTCATTGACGTGATATGTCCATGCCAATGAGCCTGCCTCATTTACCCCATAAAGTACCTTATTCCCCAAAACTTTGCCAGCACCAGAAAGTATAGCAATTTCCATTATATCCCGCTCTGTTATATGTATCATATCATGCCCCTTCAGCCACAAAAGCTCTTCTTTCATTGCATCCTCCCATTTTATAGTGCCATTATTTCCAGGAATTAATTTAGAAATTGAATATGCTCCTGTCTCTGTTTTTCTTGACATAACAAAATCATCAAAATTATTTGCGATGCCTATGCTCAATATTAAATTATCTATTTCTTCTATAACTGCCCTGGAAATGCACCTTCTTTCTGATGAGAAATACATGCATTTTCCATTACAATCGCCGGTATTATAACATGCATCAAATTGGGGATTTAAAAAATAGATATATCCTGAAAAAGCATTGTCCTTTTTTTCAATTGTTATGCTTATATCCTCCTTTTCAAAAACACAGGAATCAGCCTTTTCATTGCATGCCTTTATCCATCCCTTAACATTACTATCCAAATCAGCATAATTGAACCTTCTGAATGATGTTATTCTGAAATATGAGATATTCTCTTCAACCTTGCTTAAAGGAATCTGCAGCCTTACAGAAAGGAGTTTTTTCTTTGAAGGATTTTTAGCGCTTGTATCCTCCTGCTCAGAAGTAATAGTATAAAGGTTGTTTCCGTAAAAGGACTTGAATGCATACTTGCCATTATATTTCAGGACATTATCTGCATTTTTCAGCGAGTCAAGGTTATAGTCTACATAATCCCTGTTTAACAATACCTCTGTTGCATAATCATCAGCTGTCATCCTGCATTGTATCGGAGCGGCAGAAACAGCATAAGCAATGAAATTTATAATCATAAAGGAAATTGGAAGAATAATGCAAATCAAGTCTTTTTTCATGAAAACAGGTAATACGCAGAGTTTTTAAGAATTGCGGTACTGAAATGTTTTTAACATAAGACCTACTTTTTCTGTTTTTTATTAGCTATATTTCTTAATTTATGATATTGATGTAATAAATGAATTATTGACAATAAAATGCATCCAAATAAGATATAAGTATAAATATTCCAGAAACTTTTCCAATATGAGAGTGATACTAAAGTATAAATTAAAGAAAATATAGTCACCAAAAGGGTGCATCGTTTAAGAATGTTTGGAAAACTAGCAGTTTTCATATTTTTTATAGATTTATTTAGAAAGATTATTAGAACTAAGCTAATACTAAAAATTAAATAAAAGAAGATTATCACTTTCATATCTCTATAAATTTTAATATAAATTTCATTATTTTTAAATTCGGCGTATCCCTTTAAAATTGTAGGTTCGAATATGGATAAGTTTAACTTATTTTCCCGTAATCTTTCTGGTTTTATATTTTTTACAATTGTAATATAACTATCGAAAGGAAAAATTCCTTCTCGTGTTAATAAAAGAGTTTTATCAAATATAAACTGATTATTTTCATCTCTTTGCAAAAGGATATTATGAACTCCAATTAAGTCTTCATAAGTTAAATTGAGCTTATTAAATGTTAAATCACGCTCTGCTAGAAAAGTTATTTTGGGGTCTATCTGAATATATGAAAAACCGAATGACCCTATATTTTCTAGAATTAATTTTGCTTCTGCATCTTTTGCAATTATTGATCTAAACCTTTTATAAATCTCTCTTATGGTATCTAATTTCCTACCAGAGAGATTATTCAAGGAAGTGTTTAGATGATTCATTCTTATCTCTAAATCATCAAGAATTTTCTCAGCTTCGTCATAATTTCCAGTTGAGATTTCAAGGTCTGCTAGAAAAATTACATCACTTAATTGAACTTGATTAGAATTAAGTTTTGAATTTGCTACTGCATTTTTGAAATATTGCCTAGAAATATTGATAGTTTGTTTGTTATAGAATTTTTCTTCACCATTAATCTTGATTAATGCCAAATCTTCATATACAATACCTAACATAAAGTTGCATCTCCAAATTGTTTCATTATACACATTGGAATTTGTAATTGGGCAGTTATTGGTTAGAATTTCTATTGCTTTTGGGTAGTTTTCTTGAATCACATAATTATTTGCATCATCAAAAAAGTTTTGGGCTGAAACTAAAGATGTAAAAGAAATTAAGAATAATAAAAAAATGTGTATTATTTTAATTTCCATATTTAAACTCTCCTCATTCTAACTAAACATAAAAAATCCCTCGGGGGAGAATCGAACTCCCAACCTCCCGGTTACAGCACTTGGCTTTTCAGGCTTCATTTTGCTCCGCAATAAAAAGCGGAATATCCACCCTAGATTTTTATATTTTCTACAGCCAGGCGCTCTACCATTGAGCTACCGAGGGCTGACAATAAGAACAGAACGAGATTTTTAAAGATATTGATAGAGGAATCTTTGCAGGAATGCTAATATGGAATCTCTCCGATATAAACATCATCAAGCCAGTTTGTCAAAGAATGTTTATTCAAAATTATGCTTTTCGCATAATTAATCATTGCTTTTCTTTCATGATTGACTATGGCAAGCTCGTGCTGGCAGTATGCACCTTCAGCTCTAATATCCCCTTCTTTAAAGCTGCCTTCAATATCTTTTTCATCAAATGTAAAAATTCTGTTTTTAAGCGTGATGTTGGTATGCCCATCTGCAGGGCTTACATACTGATCCCAACAACTTAAGTTCATCATGCCATTAGAATTGATTAAAAATGCTAGCCCTGTATTTCCAACACGATTTTCAACTGCTCTCGCCAAATATGTTGCCCATGATGATGTGTCCATGCTTTCACCCTTATAAAACATATCATATACTTTAGCAAGGCAGTCTCCAGGCAGTGCAACTACGGGCTTTGGCACTACTATTACATTCTTTTTATACATTTCTTCTGAATTATGTATTCTTTTGTGTGTGTCTGACATTTTCAAAACAGAAACTTTATGTTTCTAATATCCTCAGAAATCTGAGGCGATTTTACATCACCCCTTATATAATCATATGAAGGCTGATTTATAAACCTTTTCTTGTTTTATGCCTTACTCTTTCTTTCCGTGCGGCTCAATAAACAGAAATACCTGATTGGACATTGCCTCTTTTATCTTCCCATTTCTTTCATATATTGCTGTTGCCAAAGGCAGGGCAAACCTTCCAACCACCCCAATCTTTGAATAGACTATATAAGAAAATATTCTCTCCTCACCAGAGCTGAGTGATTCAACATTCCATGTAAGCCTTCTATTCTTTTCGTCCACCTTCTCCGGGGGAATGGCGCCATATTTTTCATACATCTTCACAAGAGGAGGCAGCCTGTCTATTATTGTTATTCTCTCGATAAACTTCCTTGCCCTTGCATGAAGCCTTATCTTCAATGCAAAATCCCCGCTTTTTGTTTTTAGAAAAGAAACATCCTTTTTCAGCTCTATATTTGTGCCAAGATACGCCTTAAGCAAAAACACAATCACTATAATAAAAATGGCTATAAGCATCGGATAGACATAGTTTGTTTTTGCTATAACCCCCAGCTCGCCTGCTGGAAGAACCTCTGCAAGCCAGGTGTATGCTACTGAAAGACCTCTCCTCTCAACTTTCTCTGGAGCAATATTGAATGTTGTGAACATGCCAGAGAAAGCATCTCTCTCTATCTTTATCTGGGCAAATGCAGGGACATTCCCCTTATTAACCTTGGATATGGACTCTGTTATTATAATTGTTCCTTCCTTTTTTGCCTCTGTCTTAAACTCTGTAATTTCTGTGTATTTAATCTCGCTTTCAAATTTCTCTGCCGCTTCATCTATCTTAACCTCTGTCAATAATTTGTATGTTCCAGCGATTATGCTCTTTGTCTTTCCCCTGTCAAGTTTTATAACAAGGCTCTTTTTTTCAAAGGGGCTGAATGAAAGATTTATTTTATAATCGAAAAAAACAGATGACAAATGAACATTAACATTATCCAAGCTTGTATTTTCCTTATTAGCAATATGCACGCTCGCAGAATCTGAATCAACAATTATGTTGTCAGATGAAATCTCAAAAAGACTCTTCATCTTAACAATGCTCACAGAGATTCTGTCTTCAAATATGCCTGCGCTTCCTTTTATGTTATATACAAAATTAAATACGCCTTCCTTGCTCCTTACCCTCTCATCAGGATAAACCTTAACTTCCAATTCTTTTAGCTCGGTCCGGCGAATCTGAAAAGTTCCTCTTGGGGAGAAATCAATCCCCACCAGGCTGTATATCTCAAAATTGTCAGTGTCCCCAAGGTTCTTTATCTTAAAATTAAAAACTGCCGGCTGGTTGGCCTCTGCTACTACGACGCTATTAACCGCATTCTTCTCAACTTCTATATTTAATGCAGAAGCAAATGAAATGCCTTGTATAAAAACCAGCAGAATCATCAAAAACATCAAGTTTTTCCAGCAATCTCTTTTCTTTATCATGAAAAAACTTCGTAAGGGATATATTTAAAGGTTTCGATATAAAATAAAATTTTAATGCTGCCCTTCCAAATCCAAGAATCCCTTTGCCTGCGAGACAAATTCATCAGCCTCTCCGAATATTTTGGCTTCATACTGCTTTATCCTTTCCTTGATTATCCATTTGTCATAAACGCCTCTTAAAAACTTAAGAAATGGATTCTCCTCCCACCTGTTTTCATAGTCCTTTTGTATGTATGCAGAGACTTTTACCTCTACCTGCCCTTTATTCATCTTTACCTTTGTATTGTTTTTCTGCACCTCAACATCTACCATCCCGAGGATTCTCCAATTCACCTTTATTACGAACTTAAAATAATCAGAAACCTTTCTTTCAGCAGCCCAGTCTATCTCCACCTCCTTTCCAGTTGCAGTGACTTTCTCGCTGTATGTATTCTCGGTTATGTCATACTCCTCATCTGCAAGCCAGGTATAACAAAATTTATAGAACTCTTTAAAATCAAAGACGCTTGTCTGCTTTATCTTGCTGTCAAAAACCTTGTCTTTCTCTGACATTTTTGCCTTTTTTCACTTATTACCCTCTTTTTAATATAATATATGCTGCTTTTTAAACCTATATTAATTTGCTCAATAACTATTTAAATATTTTCTTTTTTTGGTTATGTTATCAGGCGGCAAGGCTTATTAGATATTATTATATATCTCAGACTACAAGAATAGTTTTTGACAATATTATAAGAAATGGCATGCATAAAAAGATAATACAGAAAGTTATTGGCAGCTAAATTTAGACTTGGTTCTTGCACCCCATTACATCGCATCCCTGCATGGCTCGCATAAAAGCCTGCCGTCTATCTTAGACACCAAATCATAATTACCACATTCCTCGCACATGCCTTCATCCATTGCCTTTCCAGCCCCTTTTGAAACATGCATCCTTCTTATTTTATCAGACTCTTCGCGTATCTGCATTATCTCGCTGGCTGTTTCAAATAATTCTGGCTGTATCCTTAATATGTCATTTATTGTCAGCAAGCCAACCACATTGCCCTTAAAAACAACAGGCAATCTTCTGTACTTCTGCTTTTTCATCTTCTGCAATGCTTCATAAACATCTGCTGAAGGCTTTACTGCAACAATTTTTCTTGTTGCTATATCCTTCGCTTTCACATTCTCGAGCTCTGCTTTTGGTTTTTTAATCATCGCCCATAGAATATCCCTTTCTGTTAGAACCCCGGCCAGCTTTTGCCCATCTTTTACCACCAGGCTGCCAACCCTTTTCTTCACCATCTCTTTAGCGCAGTCAATCAGATTTGTATCCGGCTTTGCAGATACAAAATTCCTTGTCATTATATCCCCAACTTTTATTCCTGTTTTCATTTTAAAACTCACTAACAACCTAAACAGGCATGCTTTTTAAACTATTGTCTATCATAATATATATTATAAAAACAAAAAAACCTTTTAAATCATTTTACAATTTTTGACTAACTTCAGAGTTATGTCAAGAACCCTGCGCTAAAACACAGGGCGTGCTCGGGTTCTTGAGCATCTCGAAAATATTTTGATTTTCGACGACTATCAGAAACTTTGTTTCTGAAGCATTCAAAAATGCCTTTTTTCTGCGAGTTGAAACAAGCAGGGTACACAAAGAGCATTTTTGATGTATTAAAGGACATTAGCAATTCGAAAACGAGCTATTATCCTTATGCTGCCAGTGCATCAAGAATCAATGGCTCAATTTCTGCCACCTCTTGTTTTGTAACAAGCCCGATTATGCTGTTATTCTCTTTAACCAGAATAAATTCAATGCCTTTATTCATATATTCAAGAGCTTCATATGCGTCACTTTCTGCTGGCAGAACTTTAATGCTTTTCTTTTGCAAAATCTCTTTAGCCACTTTTCCTTTTGAGGAGTCCTGCTGCATAACCCCCCTCAATAAGTCGTCATAGCCTATTAT
>JACOYM010000009.1 GCA_016181905.1 Candidatus Pacearchaeota archaeon
GTTAAGGTATCTGCATCTGAGTCATTAAAGTATTGTGTTAAATTTATTGTTGTAGAGGTATCCTGGTTCCATGACTTGTTTGGAATGCTTGATAATAAGGCTGGCTGATTGTTATATGTTATGTTCAAATCATGAAACCTCATGATTGAGGTTTGTGTTGTTGCATTTACATAGAATGGAACACTGCACTTTCCTGTTGAATCTGCAGAGCATGCCTGCAGATAGGCTGTCAGGTTAGATGTGAAGTTTATCATAGTTGTTGTGTTGTAATTTCCTGTGAAATTCCATATCCTTGCTGTATCAAGAAAAACCTCTGGGCTGGTCATTACCTTTTCTCCGTCATAGAACAGAATCTGCTTGTTATCCCCTACGACAAGGATTGCCTCGTTTGTAACATTGTCTCTTCTGTAGTCTACTCCGAATAATGTGCCTGTTGTTCCTGAAGACAAATCTATTAAAGATGGATTTAGATTATTATAGTTTGCATTTGTTGTGTTATATTTAATTAAAATCCCGTTTCTTCCAATTAATAAAGCTTCAGAGCCATCTGATGAATATGCAACATCCTCCAATATATCTGCCCTGTTTCTGCATGCTGGTGCACCAGTAAAATTATTGGCTGTTGTGTTATAAACTGCTATCATAGTAAGATAACCTGCGTTTTCACATGTATCATTTTCTGCATTTCTCCCAACTAAGAGTGCTTCTGTTCCATCAGGCTTCCAGGCAATGCCTCTTGTTACTATACAACCATCAGAATTCCAATTACTTCCTCCAGTTATATTTCCAGTAGTAGAATTATATATAAACTGATTACATAGCTGTCCAATTAAAGCAACACTCCCAGATGGATTAAATGCTACTATTGTTTTTTCGTTCTGATTTCCGCTTAAAGTTAATTTACAGAAGGCATTTGTTGTTCCATCACAACTTGAATTTCTAATAAGAAGAGTGTTATTTATCCCTCCAATTAATGCTGTATCTGTTCCATTTCTGTAAGAAACACTTGTTAAAGAGGAATTTGTAGAACTATTAAGCTGTGTAAATGAATTGTCAGAAGGATTAAATTTTAAGACTGTTCCTGCTTTGCCCACAATTAATGCTTCTGAGCCATTCCAATTATATGCAATGTCATGAAAAGGGACAGATGCAGGAGATGTTAAATAAGTTATTTGCTTGCTTGAAAGATTATATTTGAAAACTTGCCCGTCGTCCCCAACTATCAATGCCTCTGCTGTATTTGGTTTGAATGATAGGTGATATAAAATCCCACTTTCTCCTGTTCGCAGAGTAGAGATATTTGTATTTACTCCATCATATTGTGAATTATATCTTAAAGTAGATTTACCAGAACCAACAATAATTGCATCAGTATTATTCAAAAAAACAACCGCGTTTGTGTTATTTGCATATTGGCTTGATAAAGCAGTTATAACCTGTGTTGTAGTGTTATACAAAAATATCTTACCACTTTCTCCAGTGATAATTGCTTTGTCTCCTGTTGTTGAATAGCTTACACCTTTTAAATCATTTGCTGTATTTATGCTAATATTTTGAATTGTTCTTGCTGTATCATTATATCTGTATACTACTCCATTCATACACACTACCAGGGCTTCTGTTCCATCTGGTTTGTATGCAACATCACACGCCTTGCCTGAAGTTGAGCCTACAAATGAGCTTATAGAACTAGAACAGCTGCCAAAATTATCTGTTCCTATAGAAGCCAAAGCGCAAGAAACATTGAACCAAAAGATATTGCCTGCAGTGCATACAATTGCCTGGTCTTTAATTGGAGAAAGGCTGGAGCATCTTGTGCTGCCTGCATTTGTTGATAAATTGCTAAATGTTCTGCTAGTCGCATTATAAAATGCTATAGGGTCAGAAGCACCAGATGTTATGATGGCATAAGTGTCATTAGCAGAATAAGAAACTCCTGTCAGATAAGAAAGCCCATATGGCTGATAAGCTGTAATTGTTTTTGTACTTGCATTATAAATCAAAACATTCTTTGATGCTGTAATAAGTATTGCCTCGCTTCCGTCCTCTTTAAAATCAGAATCAATAACGTAATCGCTAATAGCATTTGAAACATTATAAATTATGCCACCAGTAGTAGTATTAATAATGGCAATATACCCTCTTGTTCCAGCAGCTAATATCTCATCTGTTCCATTCCTCACAGAAAGGGTATAGAAGTTATAGATTTGCTCGTAATTCACAACCCCCAAGTCCACCTCTGTCACATTGAAAGAGGCGTGGATTATTGTAACATTTTTCGCTATGCTGATTGAGACATTTGATGTTTTGTTTGTGTAAAGTGTTTTGTCAAAGTTCCCGTCATTGAAAACAGAAAGCTGGGGGGAGATTGCCAATGCTGTGATTAAAAGTAAAATAGGCGCTAAAATAAATAGCAATGTTTTCAGCTTAATCATTTTTCTCTCTTTTTTGGTGCTCTATAGATTAGAATACAAAGCTATTTAAATTTATTTCTAAATCCAACTAATGGCTCAAAAGCTTTGGCCTTATAAAATGTTTAAACCCTAAAAATAATGCTATGAGCAGGATTATAATAAAAATAGCCACTATAATTGAGCGATTAATCACAGGCCCTTCATAAACCCTCTTTGTAATAATCTCAGGAGCGTCATAATCATCCAAAATATCTCTGGATACCTTTTTGTCTATGCTATAGCCAACAATTTTTGTTTCTCCCTTTTTTATTTTGTCAAACCTAAAAATAATTGAATTTCCCGATAAAGATGCGGGCTCTATTGTAAATTTAAGGTTTTTTGCGTCCCCTGTCAAGCTCTTTGGTATTTGTTCCTTAACCGAAACATCTGTCAAATCTGCCCCTCTTTTGTTCTGTATGTAAAAGTTGATTAAGCTGACATATTTAGTCTGATTTCTGCCAGAAGCGTCTGTCTCATTCATCTCATAAACTAATAGCTCTCTTCTGAACTCCAGGTCCTTTTCATAATCATCACAAAAAAAAGCTGTGTCCTCTTTTGAAAACATATCCCTGCCCTGCTTTATAAGCTCCGCCTCCTCAACCACTTTTGCAGTCAGATTGCCAGTCATGTAATTTATAAAATAAAGCAGCTGAAAAAGCAAAAGCAGGGGGATAATTACTAAGAGCATTCTTTTAATAACCTTCCCTCTGTCTGACGATTCAAATACCATTTTTTATTATACTCAACGACATTGATATTTAACTCTTTTGTCGTTGAGTAGACTTCAATACTTCTTCAGAAGTTTGAAGGATAGAAAGTATTAGCTTTCTATATAGGGAAAGACATATGTCTT
>JACOYM010000010.1 GCA_016181905.1 Candidatus Pacearchaeota archaeon
CTTTATCACAATTTACATCAGAGCAACAACTTCCTTTTATAACCTGTTTATTACAGCAATATAGCTCTGGGTTCCTGCAGCAAGCAATTCATCACTATTGTTTCTTATAGAGATTGCATAAAAATTATAGCTTTGCTCGTAATTAGCAACTCCTAAATCAACAGCTGTAACATTAAAAACAGCATTTATTATTGAAGCATTTTTCGCTAAGCTGATTGAGACATTTGATGTGCCATTTGTATACAAAGACTCGGCAGACTCTCCATTCTTGAATGTTGAAAGCTGGGGGGAGATTGCCAATGCTGTGATTAAAAGCAAGATAGGCGCTAAAATAAATAACAATGTTTTCAGCTTAATCATTTTCATCTCTTTTTTATGGTCTTTTATCTTTATTACAGACATTTAATATTTTTAAGTGTTTGTTTTCTTAGTTTTGCAAATACCGCAAGCTTTTTAAATATGTATTATCTAATATTACCAAGAAATATTTTATAAAATTAAATAATATTTAGTAAGATAAAGTAATACTCCTGCGTGGAAAAAAGATAAAATGAAAGAAAGAATTTCTGCTACGATAGACAAGGAAACAATAAAAGATATAGAGGAAATTCTCAAAAAAGGAGATTACAGAAACAAGTCTCATGTTATTGAAAAGGCAATAAAAACATTAAAAGAAAAGGAGAAGGAAGATGCCAAAAGGAAATAAAAAATCAAACTCGCATTTTGACTTCATAGATACAAAAGTAAATATTGCAAAGTCAAAACGCTCGCAAGTCACTCTCTTCATCATAATTGCAATCATCATTGTTGCTGCTGTTATAGGATTTTTTGTCTTTTTCAAGCCGAGCTTTAAGCCGGCTCCGCAGATAGAAAGCCCAGAGGCTTATATAGAAAGCTGCATGAAGGATGCTGCAAAGGATGCTATTGATATTTTAGACATACAGGGAGGGGACATAAATCCAATCAATTATTTTAATTATCAAAATAAAAAGGTAAGATACCTCTGCTATACAAACCTGAATTATGAAAAATGCACGAACCAGGAGCCGATGCTGAAACAGCATATTGAAAGCGAGATAACAAACTATGCCATGCCTGCATTGAAAGAATGTGTCTCAAGCATAAAGAAAGACTTTGAAAAGAGAGGCTATGCTGTTGAAACAAGCACAGACAACATCCTGCTAAAAACATCAATACAGCCGGAGAATGTTGTTATAGACGCTGAGTTTGAATTCAGCGCCTCTAAAGGAGAAGAAAAGATAAAGAGCGATAAGTTTGAAAGTATCTTGAAAGAGCAGCTTTATAGTCTAATAGGGCTTTCGAGCGAGATTATAAACCAAGAGATTACATGGGGCAATTTTAATATAGACGGGTATATGATGCTATATCCCAAGCATAAGGTAGAAAGGGACAAGGTTAATGAGATAAAGATATACACCTTGACAGAGAGGGCAACACAAAGGCAGTTTAGGTTTGCTGTGAGGGGATATGTGCTGCCTGCGGGGATATAAACTAAAAAATGAAAAATAACAATACAAGAGTTCATCAGAAAAGAAAAGTGCTGAAAGAAAAAAAGGCAATCTCTTTATTTGAGATTGCAATAATGGTAATATCAACATTTGCCTTTGCATTTATAATTGCACAGGCAAGCAATGTGCTTGAGATTGCTTCTGCGCAGACTGCAGCCATAACATGCTGTGAGAAATCTGTGAATGGGGCATGGTGCTATGACACAAATTCTGAAAGCGAATGCAACAGCAGCTACCAGACAAATCCTAATGCTTTATGCAGCCAGACATCTTTTTGCAAGACAGGATGCTGTTATGACAGCAATGAGGGAACATGCGCGAAGAGTGTTCCTTCAAAATTATGCTCTGAGTCAAATGGCACATTCTTTTCAGGAGAAGCAAACTGCAATATTCAGCAGTGCACAGCAGGATGCTGCATTATCAGCGATGGAGCAAGCTATGTCACAGAGCAGCAATGCAAGAAAAAGGCAGATTATTATGGACTGGATTATTCAACACAGGTTGACTTTAGAAGCGTGTCCAATGAGCTGCAGTGCCTTGCAATGGCAGGCATGGAGGATAAAGGGGCGTGTGTAAGTGAAGACAGCGGCGGAGAAAGGACATGCTCATTCAAAACAAGGCAGGAGTGCTTAGGCTCAACAGGGACAAGAACAGGGTATGAGTTTTACAATGATATGCTATGCACATCTCCATCACTGAATACAACCTGCTTTCCAACACAAAAAACAACATGTGTTGAGGACAAGGATGAAATCTATTTTATAGACAGCTGTGGCAATACAGCAAACATATATGATTCCTCAAAGGCAAGTGATACAAACTACTGGACATATTTTTATGAAAAGAATCAAAGCTGCGGCTCAACATCTGCGGACGGGAATGCAAACTCTGCCTCTTGCGGAAACTGCAATTATCTTGCAGGAAGCAAATGCAAGGCATACAGGAGCGGGGTTGATACAAGGGTTGATTATGGCAGTTATGTATGCAGGGACTTAAGCTGCAAAGACACACAAGACAGCACAGACAGAAGCCATGGGGAATCTTGGTGCTTGTATGATTCAAGCATAGGCAATGGAACAGATGTTGTCGGCTCAAGGCATTGGAGGCATTCATGCATTGAGGGGGAGGAGATTGTTGAGCCATGCGAGGATTATAGGCAGGAGATATGCGCTGAAGAGAAAACAGAGATTGCAGATGGAAGCATGTTCAGCTCTGCGGCATGCGTGACAAATGAATGGAGAGATTGCTTGTCATACAATGAAGATTCAGCTACAGCAGAGGATAATTGTAAAGCCAACCAGCACTGCTTCTGGCAGGCTGTCTGGGACCCTGGGAGTGATGTGTCAGATAGTCTTGTATATACATGCCTGCCTCAGTACCCTCCTGGAAATTATCTGCTGTCAGGAGCAACAGCATCTGAAGCAAGCTCTTCAGAGATAATGTGCGGACTGGCAAGCAGAAGTGTAACAGTAACAGAGGTAAAGAAATGCAAATTCCTGGGAATATTTGGCAGTGATTGGAAATGCGTTGCAAACTGCGTTGCAGATGAAGAGGGATGGACCCAGGCAATGAACAAATGGTGCACAAGCCTTGGAGATTGCGGCGCTTATGTTAATATAGCAGGGGTTGTAACAGATGATGGCTATGAGATTGAGAATGGCGTCAAGCTTTCAGACAGCTATCTTGCCTCATTAGTTCAAAACATAATTCCAAACCCTGAAGTCAGTGGAAAGTTGTCAAGCGAGGGCGGAGGCGCTCAGGATGATAGTGGATGGAC
>JACOYM010000011.1 GCA_016181905.1 Candidatus Pacearchaeota archaeon
TTTTATCCGCAGCTTCCTGCATTCCCGCCGGAATGAGAGCCTGCTCCTGCATATCCAAACCCTGGCGCAGGGTCTTGGCTTGAAACCTGTTCATTGCATTCTTCCGGCTCATTGTTGAATGCAGAGCATATTGCTGACAAGAGGGCAGATGAGCTTCTTCCGCTTGATGCTTCTTGCCCATTTATTATGAGTGTTGGAGAGCCCTGAACGCCATAGCCATTGCTTAATGCAGAGTCAGATTTGTAATAATCCTTCGCCTTGCTCTTCATGCATGAATTTAATCTTGTTTTGTCTATTCCTGCCTCTGTTAAGCACCTGCTGGAATCTCCATCCTCTAAGAAACATTCCAAATAACTTAGATATTTGCCTGCTTGTTCCTCCCTGATGCACAGCTGATTGTATGTTTCCTGCTCTTCCTTTTCGCCATGCATGAAATAATGCACAAATCTTATCTTTCCATCAATTTTATTTCCTAAAAGTTTCAGCACAGGAATAAGCCCTTTCTCAGCCTGTGTTCCATAAGGGCAGTATGTCATGACAAACAATTCAACCTTTGGCTTGCCTGATTTTTGTGTTTGGGATGGCTGGCTTGTTGTATCGCCTGTTGCTTCTGTAAC
Source organism: Candidatus Pacearchaeota archaeon (assembly GCA_016181905.1). GTDB lineage: Archaea > Nanobdellota > Nanobdellia > Pacearchaeales > GW2011-AR1 > JACOYM01. The sequence goes on from JACOYM010000011.1 coordinate 618, forward strand.
AGGCATTAGCTCGCTTCCAGGGTAGATAAAATTCCCATCCTTAGTAAAATACAAAGGAATATTCTTTCCTCCGGCATTTATTATTACCTCATATATTCCGCTAACCTCTTTGACAGAATTCAGTGTTCCTGAGGTTTTTGAAAGCTGGGTGTTGAAAAAGCCAAGGGCTTTTTCCCCTATCTCACTCTCACCTATAATATTTCCTGTTACCCCTCCCCTAAGCATAAAAACAGCCAATATGAGGGATATAACAATTAAAACTGCAGTTGACAGCTTCCAAGGATTGCCATATAAGCTAAGCTTAAATTTATTATTATTTTCAGCGCCCCCTGCCATACAATCTCATATCTTTGCATATTTATAAAGTTGTTGCTGATATTGCACCGCGTTATCCAGAAATAATGCCCCGATAGCGCATAATAAAGCAAAAAATGGAAGCTTTATAAACTGATGTTTCTTAAGTGAAACAGATGTTTCAAAGATGAAACAAGTGTTTCAAATGAATGAAGAAAAAACAGAAAAGATTTTATCCCTTTTTTTTGAAAATCCTACTCGCGAGTTTCATTTAAGAGAGATTTCAGCGCTAACAAAGGTCTCACCTGCAACAGTCTCAAGAAGACTAAAAAAATTTATTTTTCTGAGAATTCTTAATGTTAAAAAAAATAAACCAATCCTAGAAGTTAATGCTAACCTCGAATCAAAAACATTTTTAGAAGCCAAAAAAAATTATTATTTAAGAAAAATAAAAGAGTCTGGTTTGTTAGATTTTCTTGTAGAAACTTATAATTATCCTGAGACAATTGCCCTCTTTGGAAGTTATGCAAAGGGAGAAGATACAGAAAAAAGTGATATAGACATAGCAATAATAACTGAAAAAAAGCTAAATCTAGATTTGAACAATTTTGAAAAAAAATTAAAAAGAAAAATCCATATACTTGAAATAAAGCGAAAAGAGATAAAGCCAACTTTGATGAATAATCTGGCAAACGGGATAGTGCTTTATGGATATTTAAAAGTAAGATGAAACCATTTGAAGAATTTATAAAAACAAAGGAGGTGAAGAGAATTTTCCCAGATATAGAGCTTGCAAAATCTTTAGTTGAAGAAACAGAAACTAGGACCGAAATTGCTCTTGAAATGAAGTTAGATGATAAAAGGGCGAGAGTGATTTTTGAGCTGCTTTATGATTCTTTGCGCGAATTAATTGATGCACTTCTTGCCTTAGATGGATACAAATCCTACTCACATGAAGCAGCAATTATCTATCTTAAAAAATTTTCAAATTTTTCAGATTTTGAAATTTCATCCTTAGATAGTTTTAGAAAAATAAGAATTGCATCAAAATATTACGGCAAGCCGGCAAAAATTGAAGATGCTGTAAGAATCAAAGAACAATTTCAAACACTGAAAGAAAAGATTCTCAAAATCATAAATTCAAAATTAAAACAAAAATAAAGAAAGATGCCATATGACATAATTGTTGGAAGGGATGAGGCAGACAAAAAGAGGTTTGGCAGCAAAGGGCTTGTTTATCTTGGCAAGGGCTATGTCACAATGGGAAACTACACAAGCCTTAGCAATTTCATCTACATGGACGTCGCAAGAAGCCATGTTATCCTTGTGGCTGGAAAGAGGGGAAGCGGAAAATGCCTTCATGAAGATACTTTAATAACTCTTGCCAATGGCTCCCAAATCCCAATAAAAGAATTAGAAAATAACAAAGAAAAAGTCTTATCTTTAAACAATAAGCTTAAAATTAAAGAAGCAGATAAAACAGAATTTTTCTCAAGAGAGGTTGAAAAACTTTTGAAGATAAGATTAAGAAGCGGAAAGGAGATTAAACTAACTCCAGAACACCCCTTGTTTACGATAAAAGGGTGGGTTCCTGCACAAGAGCTTAAAATAGGGGGCAGAGTTGCAACACCAAGAGTGTTTAATAATTTTGGAAATGAAGAAATGCCAGAGCATAAAATCAAATTATTAGCTTATTTGATTGCAGAAGGGCATATAGCAAAAAGCTATTGTTTATTCAGCAATAATGACGGAAAGATTTATAATGATTTTTATGACTCTGTTGGGAAATTTGATAAGAATTTGAAAGTTGTTGAATGGCCAAAAGGCAGAATAGGCTGCTATGGTGTTACACAAAAAGAAAAAAAGTATGATATTGTTAAGGCAAAAAGAAATAAAAAAGGGCAGTTGTTGGAAGGAAGCATAAAATACCAAAAGAGTTCTATTGTTAAATGGCTTATCCAACTTGAAATTTATGACAGATTAGCAAAAGAGAAGATAATTCCTCAAGAGATTTTTAAATTAAAAAAAGAACAATTAGCTTTATTTCTTAATAGGTTATTTAGTTGTGATGGAAGTGTATATAAAAATGAAAGCAGAAATGGGTGGTAAGTAGATTATAGTTCTTCTTCTAAAAAGCTAATTTGCACAACTGCTCTTTTATGTTGCTCAATAGCCGCTTCCTGTGAATCAGATAAGCCGAAATTTTTTATTATGAACCTGTCTAATGCCGATGTAGATTCTCCTGTTGCCATCTCAAGTGCAACGACATTATCAACGAATTTCTCGTGTTGTGCATTGACATAAATTATTGCCGCTGCCAAAGCGCCAAGTGCAACAATGTACAAACCAACAGGCGAAAGTAAAGCGGTAAATCCAGTCAAAAGCATCGGTAAA
>JACOYM010000074.1 GCA_016181905.1 Candidatus Pacearchaeota archaeon
TAATCTGTATTTGATAGAGGATACTCCAGCAGGAGCGTATACAATAATGCAGGAAAGTTTGGGGAGAGTAGGTTTTATTACTAAAAGTAATGGGGAGATTTCGTCTGAAGTTGGCATAAATCCTTCTAATTATCTAGTTATGCTTGAAGATTATATTTTTAATGAAAATGAAAGAACATTTACATTAAAGTCTGAGATAGGAACAGAGACACCAGTAATAAAAACAGAAGCAGGAAAAAAGCAAGCAACGGGAAAAACACAAGAACCTGCAGGAACGACAGCAGAGCCAGACAGAAGTGATATTGTTTTTGAGTATCAAGATGGTAAAATAAATTCTAATTTATTTTATAATTATAATCTGGGAGAATGGGAATGGTCACTTAAGGAGGAGAATTGGCGTAAAACAGACTCTGTGGCAGAAGGATTATCAGAAGAAAATAAAAAATTTTTGGCGAGTCTTAATCGCGAAAAGAATGATTTTAACAAAGGTGTGTTTCTATTAGTTTGGAGATTGTCTAGTGAAAAAGGAAGCCCTTTAATTTTAAAATTTGCTGGAACACTTAAAGTGTATAATGGTGTCGGTGGAAAAACACTCGGTTCTTATAAGTATAACGAAGCTAATGAAAACCCTGTTGTTTTATTTGATAAGATAATTAAATTAATCGAGGGTTTAACAAAGGAAACACTTCCAACAGAAATAACATGCAGCATAACAAATGTTGAATTGTTTATTAAAGATGAAAAATTAACTGAAGAAGGTAATAAATATAGTTTAAGCAATAGAGACCTATTTTATGTACAGCTGGAGCATAAAGATTGTGAAACACTTAAGGTAATAATAAAAAGAGATGGAAATAACGATGCAATTCAGCCCTTAGAAATTAAAAAAGTCTCTGAGAGTACACAGAAGTTTATATTCACGCCTTTAACTGAAGAAGGAGGATACACTCTAAGTATCTATGGAAATGATCAGGCAAAATATTCCCTTAAAGTTGAAGTGTACAAGAAGCTTGTCGAGGTTATTATTGAATAAAAAAAAAATAAAAAATCTAACTATAATGCATAATCAAACCTTAACTACTCTATTATTGCTTTAGGCTCCTCTTTTTCTTTTACAGGCTCTTTATCAACAAAGGTTGCCTCTAAAGGCACAAAAGGCGCTGCTTTTACTTGTATATTTCCTGTTTCTCTGTTTATTATTATTTTTGATCCATTATAGCTAGTGAATAAAAAGTCCAATCTGTCAATTGTTTCATAATCTCCTGGAGCATCAGAGTTATAGATATCCTGGTCATTTGCTATTACAAGCAGCCTTTCACCTGTAAGACTTACCCCGTCAATGCCATATAACATATTTTTATTTTCCCTTGTTGTTATCCTGAATCCCTTGCCTATGTCTTGGCGGTTTATTTTAATATCTGTATTCATTGTTCTTTCTTCTAATGTTTTAGCTATGCATAATTTATTTCCTGCCATTCCTATATTTACTGGAACATAGTTTTTACCTTCTACCTCGACACTTCTTGCAGACGGGTCTATTATGTCACTGCTCTTTGAGAATGGAACAAGATAGAAATCTTTTGCAATATTCGGGTTAATAATAGCTCCTTTTATTTTAATATCCTTATCTTTAGGGATTGCTATAACAGCATATCTTTCATCACCTACCTGCAATTCTTGCACAAAAAAAGGATGCTCTTTTTGGCTTGTTGGTTTTTCCTGCATATATTTTATAGTATTTGTTGTGAAGTCATAATCTACTTTTTTGCCTTTAGCAAAAGCATTCTCTAATGGTGCTGTCAATAGGAAAGTTGTTGCTAATCCCCCAGTAATAGAACAATTAACAATTTGCCTGATGTCTTTATATTGCATAATCCTTTTTGTAATTCGCTATTTATAAATCTTTCGCTTTTGTTGTAATTTAGTAATTACAAAAATATGTAGAAGTAACTAATGCTGAAAAGAAGTATTTTTGACAAAATGCGGGGGGAAGGAATCGAACCTTCGCAGGCACTAAGCCATTGGCTCCTAAGGCCAACCCGTTTGACCGCTCCGGCACTCCCGCGCAGGAGGGCATAGAAAACCAAATATAAAAATGTTTGTTATTATTTATTTGGGTTAAGTTTAAAATCCTATCTTACTTTTTGTGCATATGGACAAGGATTCAAAAGAAAAGTTATCAAGACTATGGAAGGTGCGCCCTGAATGTCATGAATGGTGGAATGCTGGTGCAGATATCTGCCCAGATTGCAAAGAAAAGAGAAAAAAGATAGAATTAGTGGCTACATGCGCAAATTGCGGAAAGCCTGTGAATGAATGTGATTGCAAAGAAAACTGATTTTTATCCTGGCTCAATATACTCAAATTCTTTATCCTCGTAGTTTTTCAGCTTTATGCTGTTGCCTTCTTTATTCACAACATAATTGGGGGTTATGGGAATCTTCCCGCCTCCGCCAGGCGCATCTATGACAAAATGCGGAACGCACATTCCAGATGTGTAGCCCCTCAGGCTCCTTATTATATCAATGCCTTCACTGACTTTTGTTCTAAAATGATTTGTGCCTTTTGTCAGATCAGCTTGATAAACATAGTAAGGCTTTACCCTTATTGTCAACAATTTCTGCATCAGCTTTTTCATTACAGCAGGATTATCATTTATCCCTCTTAGCAAAACAGACTGATTTCCAAGAGGGATGCCTGCATCTGCAAGCAATGTGCAAGCTCTTTTGCTTTCTGCCCTGATTTCATCAGGATGATTAAAATGCGTGTTTATATAAAGAGGATGATATTTTTTCAGCATTGCACAAAGTTCGGGAGTGATTCTTTGTGGCAAAGTACAGGGCACTCTTGTCCCTATCCTTATTATTTCAATATGTTTTATCTCTCTTATGCTTTTTAAAATGAATTCGAGCTCATCATCTTTCAGCAATAAAGGGTCGCCTCCAGACAGGATAACATCTCTTACTTCTTTGTGCTGCTTGATATATTCAATTCCTTTTTGTATATCCTCTTTGCTCATGGATTTATAGCAAACACCGACTTTTCTCTTTCTTGTGCAGAATCTGCAATACATAGCGCATTTGTTTGACACAAGAAGCAGAACCCTGTCAGGATACCTGTGTGTCAAGCCATAGACCGGGCTGTCTTCTTCTTCATGAAGAGGGTCATCAAAACCAAAGTCATCCTCTACCTCTCTGATATCAGGAATGCACTGCTTCCATATTGCATCATCCTGCTTTTTTATCAGGCTTAGATAGTAAGGGTTTATATTCATCGGATATTTTTCAATAACCTTTTTTATATCCTGCGCATTTACCTTGCCTTTGAGAATCTTGCACAGTTGTTCATCATTCACAATGCTCTTTTTCAGAATCTCTTCCCATAGGGGAACAATAATTTCTATCTGCTGCTTTATTTCTTGTTTGCGCATTTTATCTTTTGCCTCTTATTTTTGCATTTCGCCTGTTTTTGAGCCTGTATCTTTCAGCAGCAACGCCGATAATCTTGTCAAGCAGCTGGGAGTATGTCATGCCTGCTGCATATGCGCTTTTTGGAAACCAGTATGTTGGGTCAATGCCCGGAGTAGGGTTTAATTCCAGTATATACGGCGTTCCGCCCCTGTAAATCATGTCTATCCTGCAGAAATCCTTGCAATCCAAAGCCCTGTAAGCATTTAACACCGCGCTTCTTAATTTTTCAGCCATTTTTTCAGGTATATTGGCTGGGCAGATAGACCTGCTGGTTTGGTTGAATTTAATCCTCCTTCCCCATTTTTTAATCAGCGGGATTACAGGGTCATCAGGAACCCAAAGGTCGGTTTTTTTATCGCCTCCTTCAAATACAACCTCTATTATTGGCAATGTAAAACCAGGATTCCCGATTACAGGGATTGTAAATTCCCTGCCTTCTATGAATTCTTCCACCAATACAGGCTCTTTGTATGTTTTTATCAGGTGTTTTAGCTTTTTTATCAGCTCATGCATGTTTTCGACAACAGAATCCTTATCAAGCCCCATCTGGGAGCCTTCATGCACTAATTTCAGTATTAAAGGGTATTTTAGTTTCTTGTCAATCTTTTCATTTATGCTTTCTACCACCTGGAATCTTGGTGTTGGAATTCCATGCACAATCATTATCCTTTTTGCCATCGACTTGTCAAGGCATAATGCCTGCGTAAGTGCGTCAGAGCCCGCATAAGGTATATTCAGCATCTCCAGCATTGCAGGTATCTGCGACCTTCTTGCTTCACCATGGACGCCTTCAGCGACGTTAAAAACAATATCAATCTTATTTCTTAATTTTTTTAACCTCTGGAAAGCATTCTCATCTGCCTCAATCAATATTACATTATGCCCGGCCTCCTCAAATGCCTTTTTTTCTGCCTGAATAGTTTCTTTGCTGTCCAGCTCCGCTATTGCATCAAGAGGCCTGCCTTTAACAAGTTCCTTTCTTATCAGGTTGTATAAAATTGCTACATTCATTTTTTGGATTTTTTATTCTAAATTTATTTTTTCTAGAGCTATTCTTTTTAATGAAACATCAAGCATCATTTTTACCATCCTGTTGTAATTAATGCCATTTATCCTGGCTATTTTTGGGAAAAAAGAGATATGCTCCATGCTAGGGCTTATTCCTGGCAGAGGATTTATTTCTAAAACATAAGGATTGCCCTTCTTGTCACATCTTATATCCACCCTGCTGAAATCCCTGCACTGCAGTATATTGTGTGTTTTTAGTGCAATCTGGCATATCTTTTTTTGCAGTTTCTTGGAGATTCTTGGTTTTCCAGAATATGCATCATCACACCTTACTCCCTTTGCCTCATAGGTTAATGCATCAAAATGCTGCGGATATTTGTCTAAATAAATTTCTATCATCCCTAAAACTCTCGGCTTATTCCCTATTATTCCCACGGTAAATTCTTTTCCTGCAAGAAACTCTTCAATCATCAGAGGCTCTTGATAGTTTGATATTAATTTTTTAACACTCTCTTTAAGCTCTTTCTTGTTTCTTACGATATTTTTGTTATACAAGCCCATAGAAGAGCCCTCATACAAGAGCTTGACAATTATTGGGAATCTTAGTTTTTTGCTTATTTTATCTTTTAAAGAATGAATAACCTGAAATCTCGGGGTTGGAATTTTGTAGTACTGCAGAACCTCTTTTGTCTTTGCTTTGTCAAGGCAAAGGGACAATGCCAAAGGGCCAGAGCCAGTATATGGAATCTGCAGCATCTCCAGGATTAGGGGGATTTGAGCCTCCCTGTTTCTTCCGTGAAAACCCTCAGCAATATTAAAGACAATATCTGGCTTTTCTTTCTGGAATTTTTTGTAGCATTCTTCATCAGCCCTGATCAGAATTACCTTATACTTTGAATTGCAGATTAAGATTGCTTTTTTAATTGCATTAACAATCTCCAGGCTGTCAAACTCTGCATAAATATCTTTTGGCTTTCTTTTAGGAACAGCCTTATTTTTGCTGTTATAAGCGATAGCTATCTTAGAAATCATTCTTAGTCAAATACATCAGAGCCCAAACACCCCTTTTCTTTTCATTTTTTCTTTTTTAATGAAATATTTTTGTTCAGATTTTTTATTTTATTAAAAATAATATGCATAACTTATATTTAAATATTACTAATCTTTTTGCAATGACAAATTTCTGCATTTTTTATGAAAAATCTGCCGACGATAAAATTTAAGGGCTTTGAAGTCATTTTTCTCAAGTACAGATAAATATTAATAATTCTATTTCTTGCATAAATTATGGAAAAAAATAATGAAAACACCTTTGGCAAGAATTTTGATTATCGCCTCTGCGGCGCATGCAAGGGAAGGCAGTACTGCGGCAGGAAATGCATTATCCTGCAGAAATTTTCCCAGAGCATGCCTTCAAAGAAAACACATTTTTCCGGGAGCTCGCCGCCAGAGGTCTTTGTCGGAAGGCATGATTATCCAATGGTTTTTACGGGAATACTTGCACCTCAAGAATATGGAAATACAGAGCAGTACAGCATGCCAGAGATATGGCATAAAAATAATGCAGGCATAACAGATATTTTGTCTTACAGAAGCAAGCTGGTATATTCTAGATTTAAAAGCAATGTAAAAGATGCCAGCAAAGAGAAGAGATTTTTGTCAGTTATGCAGGAGATAGCAATGTCAAGCAATGCTGTTTCAACAGAGTTTTTTCTGAAAAAGCCAGCACACTTTGAGATGCATTTAGACAGGCATGTTCCTATAATCGGGAATCCTGCCCCTTTAAAATATGCAAGGCTGGAAGAAAATCCCCATATTGAGAAGAAGGTGGATTATCTTGTTGCTGACAACGAAATAAAAGCAAATGAGGCAGTAAAAGAGCTTTATTATTCCAGGATAGAGATAAGCAACATAATAAAGATATTGAGCGCAGGATTGCTTGGCTTTAAAGTGCAAAGAAAGCTTGTTCCGACTAGATGGGCTGTGACAGCTGTTGATGACTCTGTAAGCAAAATAATGCTTGAAAGAATAAAAACATATCCTGAAACAAATGATTTTATGCTTTTTCATTCAGATTATATAGGGAATCATTATGAATTTTTGCTTTTGCCAGGCAAGTTTGCATTTGAGGTAATAGAGGCGAAAATCTCAGGAAGCGTATGGAATCCCGCTCCAAATGCGGAAACATTCTTTGCACAGGATTATGAAGGTTTTTCTGGCAGAAAAACATATGCAGACAGCGTAACAGGCGCATATTATGCAAACAGGCTCGCTCTTGCTGAATATTTTGAAAATATTAAGAGGCAGGCGTCATGCTTTGTTATGCGGGAATGCAGGCCAGAGTATTGGGCGCCTTGCGGCGTCGGCATTTTACGAGAGGCAAGCAGGCAGGCATTCAGGAACAAGCCAGAAAGATTTTCAACAATGCAGGAGGCATTGTCGGCAGCACAGAAGAGAATGGTGCTTCAAGCCTCATCTTTTACAGAGAAGTCATGGCTTTTAAGAGAGTATGGAAAACAGAAGAGGCTGAGCGAGTGGCTTGGCAGGTCTTGAATTTATTTATTGAGAATAAGGCCATATTTTTAGACCCCTTTCTTTTCTATTAATGTTTTCTATTTGATATGCTAAAAAATGAGGAAACTCCATTTTTGAAAAATAGAAAAAAAATATTTCAGGGATTTTGCTAACAATAAATTCAGTTATTTCATGGACGAACATAGACTCGGGGTCTATTTCCACATATCCTTCTATTTTAATATTTTTGTCTGCTATTTTTGCATATCTAATCATTCTATAATCTTTGAAATGTTTTTCTCTTTCTATATACCATTTTAATTTCCTTGTAGAAACTCTTATTAGCCCATTGTTTTGTTTATCTAAACACATGTCCGGGCCTACCATTTTATTATCAACAGCATAATTAAAGATTTTATAATCAAATTTGTCTTGAAAATTTTGAATATGTTTTGATAAATTCACTCTGCACCATGTTTTGGCAGCTTCAAGGGCCTTGTCTAAATACTCTTTTGAAGTTATGTCCTCAAGTTTTTGAATTTCTATCATTTTTTATATTAACTTACTTGCCTGATATTTATGTCAAGCCCATTATATTTAAGGATTGCTGTAACTAAATATGGTTCTTTCACCTGAAAAAGAAAATCATCCCAGTTTCGATGATTGCCGCTATTAAAAGCAAAGGCAGAATTATAAATAAAAATATCCTCAACAAATTTTCCAGGCAGTGCAGGAATTCCTGCTTTTTGTTCTTTGCAAAGACAAACATGCCAAATCTTGCTCCAACAGCCATTGCTATTATTATTGCTGGAAGCTCAAAGATGCCATGAGGCAGCAACTTTAATAAAACAGGATAGCCAGAAGAAGCTGCCGCCCTTTGCGCAACAAAGCCCCCAAAATAGCCATTGAATATTGTTATTATAAGAGGATATATACCCAGGACTATCCCGAAAACCATTCCTAAAAATATGCTTGTGAAATTGTTTTTAAATATGAATATGAAAAGCTGCAGGTTATTCATATTGGCTGTTTTTTCAACCAGCTCTTTTATTATCTTAAGCATGTATTCTGGAATGTAAGATGGATTAAAATATCCGAGAAGCGCAAATGCAACAAAGATAACTGATATCGTGATTATGTATGCCTTTGATTTTTTCAAGAAGACAAATGCTTCTCCGTAATTGCTTTTAAGAAATCCTTCTTGCTTTACTTTTTGTTTCTCTTTTGTATTTTGTTTTTTTCTTTTCATCTTTATTTGTAAAAGTTATTTTTTGCTTTGTGCCAGCTTATATGGCCTTCAAGCATTATGTTTAGCTTCCATGTTAATCCAAGATTAAAAATAACAAGCGCTATTACTATACTTTCTGTTTGCCAGCTTCCTCCAAAAATAGCCCGCAGAATTTGATATGCTATAAACAATCCAAGCAAAATCAATATAATATCAATCCATTTTAGTTTCATTTTAAAAAAATTGTTTTTTAATTAAATAGATTACAAGCAAAATTATTAATATTATTATTACAATCGAGAGCCAGTCCAGTCTTTTTTTATTCATACTGCTTTATATAGATGCAGATATATAAATCTTATTAATACCTTTTGTTTTCATCTGAGATATCTGTTTAATAATTTTACCTTTTTTTTGTACTTTCTTCTTAGATAAAATCCATAGATTAAGCCTGCAACCAATCCTCCAAGATGCGCTGTGTTTCCTATTGGCAGCCCTGTAAAATACGAAATTATCCACACTCCAAACATCAAGAAGATTATGGCAATCCACAAAGGCATTGGAATAATGAAGAATACAAGAACAGGAAGTTTTGGTATCAGGACAGCGAGCAAACCGCCAATTCCAAATAAGGCTCCTGAAGCACCGACAGCATATTTTGCCATATCATCCTTAAAAACAAAAGACAAAAAGATGAAAAATAATGATGCAACCAATCCTGAAATGAAATAAAATAAGAGGTATCTTTTTCTGCCGATTATCTTTTCAAGAAAGTTCCCCATGAAGAACAGGGATACCATGTTGACAAGCAAATGGCTTAAAGAGCCATGCATGAACATGCTTGCAAGAAGTGTCCATAGATATTTCCCCTGCAGGATTGAAGCTGGCTGCAGGGCAATAAAATCAATAAATGATTTGTTAACAGATATAAGAATATAGAATAAAAAAAATAAAGCAATATTTATTATTAAAATCAGGTTGGTTATGCTTAAATTTCTTAAAAAACCCAAGGTTTTCATGTTACTTTTTGTTTTTCTCAGCTTTTTTAATCTTCTTTCCTTTTTTTCTCGCATCTTTTTCCTTTATTATTTTTTTAGCTTCCCTTCTCCTTTTTAATCTCGCTTTTCTCAGCTTTTTTGATTTTTCTGTCTTTTTCTTTTTTATATCTCTTTCCATCTTTTTTCCAGTTTCTTTCTCCCTTCTTCCCATCTCCTCATCTATGATATTCAACTGCTGTTCAAGCTTGTTTATTTTTCTGGTTATTTCCTCAATCAGCTTTTTGTCAGCATTTAGCGAAAGTATTTCGCCGCATTCTTTGCATGAAAAATCAGTTAAAAGTGCATTCTCCTCTGTTAGTTCTATGTTGCAGTTTTTGCAGATGTAAAAACTTTTGTTTTCCCTGCTTTTTAATGTATTTTTCAGATATTCAATCTCTTTCATTAAGCAATTTTTCACAAATAGGAGGGCTTTGTCCACTTCAAACGTCCAGAAATAGGTATACCAGCCTTTTTTCTTGTCTTTCTTTCTTGTGAATGAAATAACGCCCTTTTCAGAGAATTTATACAAAAGATTTCTTGTCTGGTTTATTGTTAATTTGAGCTTCTTGGCTATAATAAACTCATTTACATTTCTCTTTTTAAGGAGTATTTCTATAAGCTCTATGGCCTGTTTTCCTATTGCTTCTTCAATAATTTTTTTAATAAGATTTATATGCATGCAGGATTTTAAAAAAAGCCCAAATAAATACTTTTCGCTTTTACTGTTACCCCTTTATAATTTAAATAAAGGTATTTATACTATATTCCTTAAATAAAATTATGGGGTTATTTAGAAAAAAAGAGGAAAAAAGGAATTTATCCATGTTGCCGGAGCTTCCACCATTACCTGAGCTGCCGACAATGCCTGGGCTGTCTTCAATTCAGCCGCTTTCAGTTTCCAGAGAGGAAAATGAGGTAAATAACCTGCCGTCATTCCCAAGATCGCCTTCTGCTGAACGATTTAGCCAAGCAGCAATAAAACAGGCAGTAAGCGAGCAAGGTGAAGAGTTACAACTGCCCTCAGAGGATGAGGCAGGTATCCAGCCTTTTCCACAGAGTTTGCAGGTTAAGCTGCCCAAGGATGGGCCAAGAACATTTGAGATAGCCGAGTTTAAGCCAGAGAAAAGTACGCTAAAGGCAGAGCCTTTGTTTGTAAGAATAGACAAATTTGAGAGTGCCATGAATAATTTTGGCGAAATAAAGAAAAAGATTGGAGAGATAGACAGGTTGCTGAGGGACATAAAAGAGGTAAGGAACAAAGAAGAGGCGGAATTGACAGGATGGGAGAGAGAGATTGAAACTATCAAATCGAGACTTGACAGCATTGACAAGGAGATATTTGAGAAGGTTGAATAAAAAATGTTGAAGGGAAACCTGAAAAGCAGAATAAAATAAACAAAAAATAGGAGATAAAACAGAAATTTGTGGCAGATTTTAATCCTTTGTCTGTAATATTATCTATAAAAAATCCAAAATGAAAAATGCAGTTCATGTAAGATTAGGATATGAAGAGGCTATTTCTGCAAAGAGGAATGTTTTAAGCTGTGAGATAGATTCCCTTCACTCACTTAGAAACCTTAAGAGCTACAAAAGATTAAGAAAGCAGGAGTTAACACTAACCTTAAGATTCAGGAGCCAATTGAAAGAGCTTGTCAATAAAATGAGCAGCCTAAAGAATGAGATGCCTGTTTTAGGCGGAGGAGAAGAAAAACTTGCCATTAAATCCATGAAAAAAGCAGGGGGCGCTGAAACAGGAAGAGAGAAGCATGCCAAGACAGGCATTGAGCAGGAGATAATGGGCATAAAGGCGCAGCTTGAGGCAATTTCTTGACAGAAACCTTTTTAAATATACTTATCTGTGATATGGCATGAACAAATGGCTTGAACTATTGTTAGGCTTGATTTTATTGATTGGAGCAATACTTGTAACATGGTATTCAGCAAACTGGAGCAACTTCTGGAATTTCAGGCACGCTGCCTGGGAATTTCTTAAAGGCGGTGTTTTCTGGTTAGTGGCATTAGTAGGAGTTTTGCTTATCCTACTTGGCATAAGTGACTTAAAGGAATAAAAAGAAACAAAATCAATGCAGAACTTGAATATAGAAAATTCTGTTAGTTATAGACATTTTGCGCATAATCTTCTATCTGGATAATTCTGCAGCTTATGTTACATCATTTCAGAATTATCCCTGGATGCAGCAATATTTTAATTTATTTTTTAAATGTCAGAATTCCACAAGTCTTTGACAGGTGGTTCTTGACAATTATTTCTTTTCTTTGGCTAATTTAGATTCTGCTTCTTTAATCTTTATTTTTTCTTCTAGGTTAAGCCTTTCCAGAAGCTCTTTGTACCTGTTTCTTATTGTGACCTCTGTTATGCCTGCAACATCTGCGACTTCCCTTTGAGTTTTTTTCTCATTGTTCAGCAAGGCGGCTACATACAATGCAGCAGCTGCTATTCCAGCAGGGCCTCTGCCGCTTGTAAGCTCTGCGGTTTCCGCCCTCTTTAGTGTTTTTATAGCGTCATTTTGTGTTTTTGGAGACAGGTGGAGTATTGAGGAGAATCTTGAGATATAGTCTTTAGGGGAGCTTGGGGTTACCCTTATATTCAGCTTTCTTATAATAAATCTGTATGTCCTTCCTATCTCTTTTCTTTCAACATCAGACGCATTTGCAATTTCATCTAGTGTTCTTGGAATATTATAGCTTCTGCAGGCAGAGTATATGCATGCTGCAATTACAGACTCCATGCTTCTCCCCCTCACTAATCCTCGCTGCAATACAAAATTATACACGCGGGATGCCTCGTCCCTTACAACAGTTGGAAGATTCAGGAAAGACGCCACTCTCCTAAGCTCAGACATTGCCAGCCTTAGATTTCTTTCTATGCTTGTTGAAACTCTTTCCTGCCATTTCTTTAGCCTTAGGAATTTCCTTGTCTGCCCGGAATCAAGCTTATATATATCTGAAATCTCCCCAACGTTTGTTGTCAGGCCCTTATCAAATTTCTGCATGTCTATTGGAGCGCCACCTCTTCCTCTTTTCTTTCCTTCCTCTGTCTGGCCCCTCATCTCCTGGCCAGTGTCAACCATCTTTTCTTCAACAAGCAGGCCGCAATCCCTGCATATTACCTCCCCCCTCTGCTCATCATACTCCAGACTAATGCTATTGCACTCTGGGCATCTTTTGATATATGGCATTTTGTTTGTGTTATAGAAAGGTTTATAAATCTTTCTATGACTTTTTCATTTATAAATCTTTCGGATGATTTTTTTGAAGAATTCTATTGCTCTATCAGCACGGCCTGAACATTTCCCTCTTGGCTTGGGCGGTTGGTAATTCTGGCCTTGCCTGCATCTGTTTCAATGACCGCGCCTTTTATAAGGATATTTTGCCTTGCAAGGAATTTGTTTGATGGAGTCTCAAGAACATTCTTTATTTTTGCCTTTTTTGCNNNNTTTTTGTCAATTATGTTTGCTATATTTGCTGAAAGCAAAACTATCTTTTCATGCCCGCCTCTTGTCTTTAAGGATTTGGTTTTTATTTCTGCAAGTTTTACAACTCTTGCCTGCATGTCTCTTTCATACAGCTTTTTCTTTCTCTGCTTTTTGTACTTTCCACCTGTAATCTTTCTACCGAGCCTCATTGTATAAAGTAATCAGAAAAACCATTTAAATACCTTTTTGTTTCTGTAAATCACATTCCAGGAACAACCAGCAGGGCACTAGAAAGGGGCAAAGCAATAAGATTATATTGTTTCTAATTGCCAGCAGAACTTTTTAAATCTTCTTCAGAAAGGTTTAAAAAGTTCTTGGTATGAGAGAGAGAATGGCTAATGGCATTGAAAGACCTCTTGACCTCTTGAATAATTCGAGGGGAAAGGAGATACTAGTGCAGTTAAAGAATGACAAGGAATGACAAGCAGATGATTGGAACATTGCTGGCATTTGACATTCACATAAACATTGTGATGGATAATGCAAAAGAGATAGAAAACAACGAGATAAAAAGAAATATTGGATTGACTTTTTTGAGAGGAGATACAATAATCTTCATCTCGCCCGCATCAACTGCTTTGTCTAAAGGTAAAGGGTAAGCGTTTGCCGGATTTGATTTCGCTAAGGCGCTGATTCTTTAGGCTTGTTTCCTAGCTGTGCTTACACTTCTATATTATCAAGGTCCTCTGCTATTGATGCATTTTGAAAGATTTTTTTTGCTTCTATTAGTATATGTTTCTCTTTGTTCTCATATCTTTGGCTTATGTGCGTTAAAATCAATTTTTTTGCATTTGCTTTCTTGGCAATCTGTGCAGATTGTTCTGCTGTTAGATGCTTATAATCTGCTGCAAGCTCCTTTTCCTTTTTTGTGTATGTTGCTTCGCAGATTAAAATATCAGAGTCTTTTGCTATCCTGTACGCATTCTCATTCAATGCTGTGTCAAGTATGAAGGAGATTTTTTTGCCTTTCTGCATATAGGTTATGTCTTTTGCGCTTATTTTCTTTCCATGGAGCTCAATATCCCTGCCTTGCTGAAGCTCTTTTATAAGCCGCGTGTTTGGCAGCTTTAGCTTCTTCAGTTTTTCCTTGTTTATTCTTCTTTTATCTTTTTCAACAAAGCTGTATGCCAAGCAAGGAGCGCCATGTATCATTGGCATTGCTTCAATGTAAAAGTCATCTGTTTCGAAAACCTTGCCAGATTCTACCTCATGAATTTCATATTTTATCTTGCCACGAAACACAAACAACCTGAACATTAGCTCTGCATATTGCCTTGTGCCTCTCGGCCCATATATGCGCAATGTTTTGTTATAGCCATTCAGGGCAAGTGTCTGCAATAAGCCAGGCAATCCAAGGATGTGGTCGCCATGCCAGTGTGTTATCAATATTCTTGTCAGCCTGCACGGGTTTAATCCTGCCTTGCGGAACTGCCTTTGCGTGCCTTCTCCGCAATCTACCAGGATGTTTTCATCTTTATACTGCAGAAGCATGGCTGTGTGATTCCTCCTTGCGGTTGGAACTGCCTGCGATGTGCCTAAAAAACAAATTGGGATTTTCATAGAAATTTAAGCAGGAATGCATTTAAATAATTATTTAAACCTTCCATAATTAAATAATCATGTTAACAGGCTCCCGTAGCTCAGCCTGGATAGAGCATCTGCCTTCTATCTAGAAGAACCAAGGTTCTTCCTAGGACCCTCTCCTTTAATGAGGGGAAAAAGAAGAGAAAGCAGAGGGTCACAGGTTCAAATCCTGCCGGGAGCATTTTCGAACATGAAAAAAGTTTATTTGATTCATGGATGGGGAGGCTCGTCAAGAAGCGAGGGATGGTTTAGTGATTTAAAGCAACAACTTTCTGAAAAAGGAATTAATGTTAAGGCATTTGATATGCCTAATACAAATACCCCAAGAATTGAAAAATGGGTTGGTTTTTTGCAAAGTAAAATAAAAACAAAGGATATTGGCGAGGAAACTTATTTTGTGGGGCACAGCATTGGTTGCCAGACAATTTTAAGATTTTTAGAATTTCTTCCAAATAAAATTAAAGTTGGTGGCTGTGTATTTGTGGCAGGATGGTTTAATTTAACTGATGAAGCATATGAAACCGAAGAGGACAGAAAAATTGCAAAGCCATGGCTTGAAATGCCCATAAATTTTGATAAAGTAAAAAGCCATACAAAAAATTTTCTTGCAATTTTTTCAGATGATGACCCTCTTATTCCATTAAGCGATGCAGATTTATTTAAGGAGAAATTAAATGCCAGAATCCTTGTCAAGAAAAAACAAGGGCATTTTAATGAAGCTAGTGAAATTCCTGAAATATTAGAATTCTTGACAAAATGAACATTCTCTTTATATGCAGGCATAACAGATTCAGGAGCAAGGTTGCTGAAGCGGTTTTTAACAAGCTGAACAAGAATAAAAGCATTAAGGCAGAAAGCGCAGGCATTATCAAGGACATTCCTGTTTCAAGGAATGTCAGGAAAGTTATGAGAGAGAAAAAGATTAAATTGAAAAGTGTTAAATCAAGAAGGTTTAACGCGGAGATTATCAAAAGGGCTGACATAATTGTTATAACTGCCGATAATGTGGATAAAGGAATTTTCGAGAAATTTGGCAAGAAGATAATTGTCTGGAAAATCAGCGATGTTTCTCAGGATAATATAGCAGGCATAAGGAAAAGGGTTGAGATTATTGAGAAAAAAGTCAGAAGTTTGTTGATATTGCTGGGGCATAAGAAAGTTTAAAAGTTAGATTAGTTTATCTATTCTGCGCACGGGTGGCGAAGCGGCTAACGCAACTGCCTGCAGACTAGAAGAACCAAGGTTCTTCCTAGGACCATCTCCTTTTTGGAGAAAAAGAAACTCTATGAAAATAGAAAAACGGCAAGCAGTCACTCATGGGTTCGAGTCCCATCCCGTGCTTTTTTCTTCATAATCTTTTGTAGTGCTCACAAAAGATTTAAATAGTTTTATGTAGTGGGTAAGACATGTTTGTCGTTAAGAAGAAGATTGCCGGCAAGGAGTATTATTATTTGCGAGAGAGCAAAAGAGAGGGTAAGAAGGTGAGGGCAAAGACAATCGCATATTTGGGAAAAACAAGGAAGGAGGCAGAGAAGAGAATGAAAGAGTTTTTAAAAGAGAAAGAAAACAAGAAGATTATGGAAAAGGAAAACAAAGAAGCAGTTAAGATAGAAACTAAAACTGAGCAGAAGCCAGAGGGCAAAAAGCGGGAGATTTGGGAAAAGAAAAAGATAACGATTGATGAGCTTGCTGTTTTCTGCAAGAGAAAGGGGTTTGTGTTTCCATCAAGCGAGATTTACGGAGGATTAGCAGGGTTTTGGGACTTGGGGCCCTTGGGGGTAGAGCTGTTTAATAACATAAAACAAAAATGGTGGAAATTTTTTGTGCAAGAAAGGCAGGACATGATTGGAATTGATGCATCTATAATCTCGCATCCAAAGACATGGAAGGCGTCAGGGCATGTTGCAAATTTCTCTGATGTTTCTGTTAGTTGCAGGAAATGCAAAAAGTTTAACAAAGTGGATAAGTCAGAGCTGGAAAAAGCAAGATGCTCTTTTTGTTCTGGAGAGCTGGACAAGGCAACAGCAAAGGACTTAAACCTGATGTTTAAAACACAAATAGGCCCTGTTGAGGAGGACTCTATGCTTTCTTATTTGAGGCCAGAGACAGCACAGGGCATGTTTCTTGATTTTAAGAATATAACTGCTACTTCAAGGGTCAAACTGCCTTTTGGCATAGCCCAGATTGGAAAATGCTTCAGGAATGAGATTGCCCCGCGCGATTTTCTGTTCAGAAGCAGGGAGTTTAACATAGCAGAGTTTGAGTTTTTTATACATCCCGAAGAGAAGAAATGCCCTCTGCTTGACAATATGCATCTAGATGTTGAGATTAATTTTCTTGACGCAGAGGCGCAGAAATCTGGAAGCAGGGAACTGAGAAAAACAACAATAGGCAGGATGCTGAAAGAGGGCAGACTGGATGAATGGCATGCCTACTGGCTTGCTGAGCAGGTTTTATGGTTCAAGGAGATTGGGATTAGCATGGAGAAGATAAATGCAAGGGAGCATACCAAGGATGAGCTGTCACATTATTCTTCTGCGACTTTTGATTTAGATTATGAATTTTCTTTCGGAAACAAGGAGATAGCAGGAAATGCCAACAGGGGGCAGTATGACCTGGCGCAGCATGCAAAAGAAAGCTCCCAAAAATTAGATTATTTTGATGAAGAAAGCAAAGCGAGGATTGTTCCAAGGGTGATAGAGCCTACATTCGGCATGGAAAGAGCGTTCCTTGCTGTTTTGAGCGATGCCTATGCATATGATGAAAAAAGGCAGAATATTGTTTTGAGATTAAATCCAAAGATTGCCCCGGTAAAAGCAGCTGTGTTTCCGATTGTAAAAGGAGAGGAGTTTGAAAAGATAGCAAGAGACATTTATAATGATTTGAAAAAGGAATTTAATATTAATTATGATGAAGCTGGAAGCGTTGGAAGGCGCTACTCGCGCGCAGACGAGGCAGGCACGCCTTTCTGCATAACAATAGACGGAGACAGCATTAAAAGTAGGGATGTCACAATAAGAAATCGCGATGATACCAAGCAGATTAGGGTTAAGATTTCTGAGCTGAAAGATGTTTTAAGAAAGCTGATTGCCGGCGAGATTGAGTTTGAGAAAGCCGGCAGGATTGTTGAGACAAGAGTTCTTGAAGGCAAGATTTGATTTAGAAAGTTCTTTTTCTTTTCAAATATCTCACAAGTTCTTTGCTTGCAAGTGGTTTTCCTTCATGCAGGGCATAGCGATAGGGTAGGATGAATGATTCAACCTTATTTTTTTGGATTTCAATCTTGTCTTTGAATTTTAAATTACTAAAATTCTTTCCGCTTGCAATCTGCTTGGCAACATAAATTGCATTGTCTGTTGAAAATTGCTTTTTGCCTATATTTCTGGCTGCAGCATTTTTAACAAATTTTGTCAGCTTATCTTTTGTTCTCTTCTTTGCAGGGTAATCCCCCAGAATGCCGCCAAAGATAAAATATCTGAATTTTCTGGCTTCTTTTGGCGCAAGGGTTTTTCTTGCATCAGGGTCAAGAATGCAGGCATTTTTCAAGTTCAGTTTAGAGACAGATTCTTTTATGACTCTGCCATATCTTTTTAATTTTTCCCTATCTTTTTTCAGCTTTATATTAGAAAACCAAAGATTTCTTTTTCCAACTATTTCTGAGATGTGCTTGTATTCTATTAAGCACCATTTTGACAATCTTGGCTCAAGGTGCTCTATTATGTAGATGGGCATAAGCTTAAAATATATAAATCATATTTAAATCCTACTTATATATTGAATAAGGAAAGTTCATCAGAAAACCTTGGTTGTCTGATGGGCCTATAGTTCAACGGCAGAACGCGAGGCTGGCAGTCTTGAGATTCGGGTTCGATTCCCGATGGGTCCATAATGCAATATAAAGTTTTAAAAATAAGATAGACAAGACTTTAGGATGGAAAAAGAAAAGAAAGAAGACTGCATATTTTGCAGGATAGCAAGAAAAGAGATAAAACAAGAAATTATTGAAGAAACAGACAATTTTATTGCATTTCCTGATGCAAACCCAAGAACAAAGGGGCATACGCTTATTGTTTCTAAGAGGCATTTTGTTAACATGCTAGACATGCCGGCAAGCTTGGGAAATGAACTTTTGGATGTTATAAAAAGGGTTGCTGAGAAAAGGCTAAAGGAAGGTGCGAGTGGTTTTAATGTTGTTGCAAATAATTTTCCTGTTGCTGGGCAAATTGTTATGCATGCCCATGTTCATGTTATTCCCCGCTATAAAAAAGATGAGTTTAAGGTGAGAGAGATTGTGTGAGGAAAAATGGCTGCACCAAGAGTTGAACTTGGGACTCCCTGCTTATGAGACAGGTGTTCTTCCGCTGAACTATGCAGCCGGCATTACAAAAAGGGCTTAGTTTAAAACCTTTTTGATGCAGGAATCAAAAGGGTTAAAAACATGCTTTCTTTAAGGTGTGTATGGCAATAGAGAATATAAGCGGCATTGGCTCTGTCGGTTCTGATGTTGGAAATGCCTTATCTTCAAATATCTCACAGCTTTTTTCTGGCAAGTTATCAGAGATATGGGCAATAATACAAAATATTCTTAAGGTTATTGCAATAATCATAATTATATTTATTCTTTACAAGCTGATAGTTGGCATAGTCGGAGCTTTTTTAAGGGCGAGGGAGAAAAGAATAATGAGGAACCTGCTTACAGAAATTAGCGAGAATGTGAAGCAGATAAATGAGAAGATGGATGTTCTTATATCAAGGCTTGGCAGGCAGCCAGCAGAAAAAGAAAATAAAAAAGAAAGAGAAAAAACAAAAAAGAAGAGGTGAAAATGGCAAGGGTTATAAATGCTGCTTTTGGAATTGGGATAGCTGTTTTAATATTCATAGTTATCTTGCTTGGAATACAGGCAATTTACAAAGAGCCAAATATTGAAAATTTTAATTGCACCTACCCTTTTGCCATACCGGCTTATGCCTATGACATTTCTTCTTGCAATGAAAATATATCTGTAAAAGAATGCAATGCCCTGATTAAGGAAAAGCGAAATGATAGTGAAAAGATGCAGGCAGGGTATGACAAATGCTTGAAAGAATTTCAGGATGCAGAAAAGATTTATGGCAGGAATGTTTTCCTGATAGCAAATATCGCCGGAATTATTGCAGTAATTGCAAGCCTGTTCTTGCTCTCAATGATTAATATTGCTGCAGGAACTGCTTTTTCTGGAATAGCTTTGATTTTTTATGGGTTTGCAAGGGGATGGCAGGGAACTGATGATATATTAAAGTTTATTATTGCTTTGATTGTTGCCATCATTTTTATTATTCTTGCAGTTTTTGCAAATAAAAAATATGGAAAAATAAAAAAGAAAAAGTAAAAAATAAAGAATACCTAAAGGTTTTCTTTATGAGTTTTCCCTTGAGTTTCTACTTCTTTACAAGCGTTATCTCTATTATTGAAACGTTGACTCTTCTTCCTTCTTTGTTCTCAAACTCTTCGCTGTCTATCTTAATGTTTTTCACTGCTATGTTATGCTCCTTTAGAAATCTCTTTGTTGAAACCTCTGCAATGTCCACTGCTCTTGAGATAAACTTTCCTCTTGCCTTTATCACTACTTCCTTGCTGCCTTTTGTCGTAAACTGCATCACTACGCCCGTCACATAATTCATGAAAGGCTTGCTGCCGATAAAGACAACATTCTCATCTCCTTTTCTCTCTATCTTTTTTTCAATCTTTGTTTCTTCTGCCATGTTTTACCTCCAGTCATTTAAGTTTTTGTTTTATTGATGTTAGTTGATATATAAGCACACTTAAACTGCATGCTTAGCATGAGCTTCTTGTTTTTTAAGCCTTGAAATATATCCCGCAAGTATATTTCTTATCTTTTTGCTTGGCATAGTTGATGAGAGTATTTTTTTATTTTTGCCGAAATCCTCATGGAATACACCTTCGTTTATGAGCTTTTTTCCTGTTCTCTTAATGAGCATTGATTTTATCTTTCCCATGTTTATGTCGTGTTGAGAGCATATTTAAAGGTTTCTCTTGATTTTTCTGTTTTTTTAAGGCATTTTTTTGAATCTAATCATGTTTTTCCAGCTTTCTATGTATGCCTGGGCTTTTTTGTCTGGCTCGCCCGTTGATACAAAAAGGATAGGCAGTTTAATTGACTGGCCTTTCTGCAGTGCAAGAGTAAAGTCATTTTCTGTTATTTTCTTCTTGTCTTTGAATAATGCAAAAAATTCTATCTTGCCTAAGTCAGATTCTATCCTGACTTTTGCGATAAAATCTTTCTTTTTGCTCTCCATTTCCTCTAATAGCTCTATTTTATTATCTTCCAAGAATTTAACAGACTTTGCAGCAAAATCAGACTTTTCAGCTGGCTTTTTCGGCTTTTTTTCTTTCAATGTTATGAGCGGCTTTTCTCCATGCTCTTTGCCTGTTTCTATGCCTTCAATTTTTTCTTTTGTTTGTTCTGCTGCTTTTTCCAGCTTGGCGGGCTTTGGCTTTTCCTTTTTTGCTGTTATTTTTGCTATCATCTCTCTTGCGTCATCCTCGCTTGCTGTTAAAAATCTCCAGAACAATTTTTTTTCAGCATTTGGAGTTTCTATTGTCAAAGGGAGAGCAAAATCATTTATGCTTCGCAGAGCAACTCTTATTGCAGGAAGCTGTTTTTCATCTTCTAAAACAGAATTTTCCTTTAGCATTACAAACGCATCCTTTTCTTTTGAATGCAAGTAATTGGAGAAGTTTGCAAGCATTGGCTCCTGGCCTGAGATGAAATAAAGAGGCGAGCCCCCAACCCTCATATGGCTGATTTTAATCTTCTTTTCAGACAATAGTTCAGAGAGAAATGCAGAGGCAAACAGCATGCTTATCTTCAGCTCAGAGGATATGTGAACAGGAAGGCTCGGGCCGCGGTTTTTTAAAATATCAAATATCTTGTTTTTATTTTCAAGCACCTTTGCTGTCTTTTCTTGTATGTCCATAAGAAAGGGGAATAAGCAAAGATTATAAGCTTTTTCTTTTGCTTGATTTTTTCTAAGGCTTCACCCACCTTATCTCATAATATGTGGTATCATTTTCCTCATCGACAATGCCTATGAGCAGGTTCTTTTTTGTTGAGTGCGCAACCCTGTTTTTTGCTGCAAATTCGTGCCATGTCAGCATGTCAGATTCCCTGACAGGGTATAAAATCCAGCGGGCATGCTCCTCTCCTGGCTTTTTGCCCTTGTCATAAACACGGAACTCAGCACCGAATTTCAGGGCTGTTTTAATGGTATAGCCCCTGTCCCTCATATCTTTGAAAACAATATATTTTATTTGTATTCTTTTATCAAGCTCTTTTAATTTTTCTATGAATTTTTCAAAATTCAGTTTTTTCTTGCCTTCTACGACATCAATCTTTCCCCTTTCAAGAAGATAAAGCGCCTCAAATAAAGAATAGAATATTTTGCCCTCTTTTGCCTCGCCGAACCTTGATTTTTCATACAAAGTGAAAGCATCCTTTTTATTGCTGAAGAGGGTTTCGCCTGTAAAAACTACCTTAATCTTGCTGGATTTTTCTTCTTTTTTCTTGCTTCCTGCTTTCCCAGAATTATTTTCACTTATTCTCTTTGCCATGGATATGCATGCTTGAATGCATATTTAAAGGTTATTAAGATAAAAGCAAAATTTATAAATAAGCTATTTCTTATTATTTTATGAAAGGCTGTACAGACTATATGACTTTGCTTTTTGCAAACTTGATTGTAGTTGTACTCGTAGTTCTATAAGCCTTTCAGATTTTTATCTTAAACTTCTGAGGGCAAATGACTTTTAATTATTCAGATGTAGAACAGAATGGCATTTTTATAGAGGCTGCTCCGAGGAAATCAGAGAAGAGAATCAATTCTCCTTACCAAAATGATTTCATGATAAGATGCAATGGCTTGCAATTAGAAGCAACGATTTTCGCTAATCAGCCTATTTATGCCTCTGAAGACGGAAGAAAATTTGAGCTGCCTCCGAGAGAACTGGCAGAGATAATGGGCTATGCATCATTTTCAGTTAAAAGGATAGAATTAAATTATTTGAATTGCGGCAATAAAGAAGAAATAAAAGGAATTGAGCAGAGGCTACTTTTTATGTTAGGTCAAGAAAAGCTTTAAATAATTTGTTTTGTATAAGATAAGATGAAAGAAAAAAAGAAGGCAGAAAAGACAGAAGCCTATGATTTTGCCAAGATAGAGCAGAAGTGGCAGAAAGAGTGGGAAAAAAAGAAGGTGTTTGAGGTTAAAGAGGACAGCAAAAAGAAAAAATTTTATGTTTTAGAGATGTTTCCCTATCCTTCTGCGAGCGGACTGCATATGGGGCATGCATTTAACTACACAATCGGAGATGTTTATGCACGCTTCAAAAGAATGCAGGGATTTAATGTTCTTTACCCAATGGGATATGACGCCTTTGGGCTTCCTGCTGAAAATGCAGCAATAAAGGCAAAATCGCACCCAAAGAAATTTACTGATGAGGCGATTGCGAATTTTGTAAGGCAGCAGAAAGGGCTTGGCTTGAGCTATGATTGGGGCAGGGAGATAATAACCTGCGAGCCAGAGTATTACAAATGGAACCAGTATTTTTTCCTGAAATTTTTGGAAAATGGGCTCGCCTACAGGAAAAGGGCAGCTGTAAACTGGTGCCCGAAATGCGAGAGTGTTCTTGCAAACGAGCAGGTTCATAATGGAAGATGCTGGAGGCATGAGGACACCGAAGTTGAAATTAAACAATTAGAACAGTGGTTTATCAAAACAACAAAGTATTCTGATGAACTTTTAAACACAAAAAATCTTGAGTGGCCAGAAAGAATAAAGATTATGCAGGAGAACTGGATTGGAAAGAGTTATGGGACGGAAATTGATTTTGAGATTCCTACAGAATCCAATTTTATTGTATTGCATGGATATGGTGGTTCTTCAGAAGTTAATTTCTTTCCTTGGTTAAAAAGAGAATTGGAAAAAAAAGGTTATAAAGTGAGTGTGCCAAAACTGCCAAATACAGATAATCCTAATGTAAATGAACAAGTAAAATATGTTTTAGATAATTGTAAACTTGATGAAAACACTGTTTTATTAGGGCATAGTCTTGGAAGCGTTGTTGCTTTAAAAGTTTTGGAAAGTTTAAATAAACCAATTAAAAAATTAATTTTAGCTGCAGGATTTATTGAACCTGTTATTAAAGAATGGCCCTTTGTTAAAAATTTTGATTGGAAATTCGATTTTGAGAAAATTAGAGATAATGTGAAAGAAATAATCATACTTCATGATACAAAAGATAAGATTCCTAGAGAACAAGCAGAAAAATTAAAAGAAAAGCTTGGAAGTAAACTAATCTATTTTGAAGCTGAGTATAAACATATTTGCGGAGAAAGGGAACCCATTGTTTTAAATGCTTGTTTAGAAAAATGGTCAATTTTTACAACTCGCCCAGACACTATTTATGGAGTGACTTTTATGGTTGTTTCTGCACAGCACCCAAGACTGATGGAGCTGGTATTAGAAAAACAGAAGAAGGATGTTGAGAAATTCTTAGGAAAAATAAAGTCAACATCAGAAAAAGATGCTGAGATGTTTGGGAAAGAGGGAGTTTTTACAGGAAGTTATGCTGTAAATCCATTGACTAATGAGAGGGTTCCTGTTTATGCTGGGAATTTTGTTGTTGCAGATTATGGCTCTGGAATGGTGATGGCTGTTCCTGCTCATGACCAGAGAGATTGGGAATTTGCAAAAAAATATAAGATTCCGATAAAAGAGGTGATTAAAGGAGGAAACATAAAGGAAAAAGCATTTACAGGAGATGGAATTTTAATTAATTCTGGTAAATTTTCCGGATTAAAGAGCCCAGCGGCAATTGAGGAGATTACAAAATTTCTTGAGTCAAAAAGACTGGGCAAAAAAGCGGTGAACTACAAGTTTAGAGACTGGCTTGTTTCAAGGCAGAGATACTGGGGGACGCCTATACCAATTGTTTATTGCGAAAAATGCGGCATTGTTCCTGTGCCTGAGAAAGAACTGCCTGTCCGGCTTCCCGAGAAAGTAAAGTTTGGAGCAGGCAATCCTCTCGCAACAAACAAAGATTTTGTTGAAATAAAATGCCCCAGATGCAAGGGAAAGGCAAGGAGAGAGACAGATACAATGGACACTTTTTTTGACAGCTCCTGGTATTTTTTAAGATATTGCGATAACAAAAATGAAAAAGAGCCGTTTGACAAGAAAAAAGCAGAATACTGGATGCCTGTTGACCAGTATATAGGCGGGGCAGAACATGCATGCATGCATTTGATTTATGCAAGATTTTTTACAAAGGTTTTAAGGGATTTTGGATTTGTTAAGTTTGACGAGCCTTTCTTCAAATTGTTCAATCAGGGGATGCTGCATGGAAATGATGGTTATGTAATGTCTAAATCAAGGGGCAATGGCGTATTACCAGAAGAGGCAAGCAAAAAATATGGTATTGATGCTGCAAGATTATTTTTGATGTCCCAGGCAGCTCCTGACAAGGATACGCAATGGAGCGAAAATGGAATTGAGGGAAGCTTGAAACTCATAAATAAAATATTTTATTATTTTAGCAGCCTTAAGCATGGAAAATCCTCAGCAATAATTGAGAGCAAAACAAGCAAGGCAATAAAGGAGTTTACAGATGATATTGAAAACTTCAGGTATAACCTTGGGATAATAAAGCTTAGGGCGCTTTTTGAGGCATTTGAAAATGAAAAGGAGATTTCAAGGAAGGATGCAGAAAGCTTTTTGAAAATGCTTCATCCGTTCTGCCCCCACATTGCAGAAGAATTATGGCATAAGATTGGAAACAAGAATTTTATAAGCCTGGAAAGCTGGCCAAAGGCAGATGAAAGCAGGATAAACTTACAACTGGAAAAGCAAGAACAGGCTTGCAATAACCTTGTTGGCGATATAAATAACATAATTAAGCTTTTGAGAGAAAAGCAGAACAAAGATGTGCATAAGGTTTATATCTACACACTGCCAAAGGAAAAGGATAGTTATGATAAAGAGCTTTTAAGAAAGAAGCTAAACATTGAGATAGAGATTTATTCTGTTGCTGACAAGGGCAAGCATGACCCCCAGGGCAAGGCTAGCAAAGCAAAGCCCGGCAAGCCTGCGGTTTATGCTGAGTGAGACTGGCAAACAAAAGAAAAAACGAGAGTGGTGATATTTTTAAAAGCCATTAACTTTTATTTTTTATGATTATAAGAGAAATTAAGGCTAAAACAATACTTTCAAAGTCCAAGATAATGGATTATACTATAAATCCTTATGTTGGATGCGAGCATGCATGCAGTTATTGTTATGCAAGATTCATAAAAAGATTCACAAAACATAAAGAGCCATGGGGGGATTTTGTGGATGTGAAGATAAATGCTCCTGAATTGCTGAGAAAGGAGCTGGAAAAGAAGGGCAGGAAAAAGCAAAGAGGAATAATATGGATTTCTGGCTTATGCGATTGTTATCAGCCAATTGAAAAGGATTATGAAATAACAAGAAGGTGTTTAAAAGAGATTGCTGCTGCAAAATGGCCTTGCGCAATTCAAACGAAATCTCCTCTTGTTTTGCGCGATATTGATTTATTAAAGAACATGGACGCAGAGGTTTGCTTGACAATAACAACAGATAATGAGGATGTAAAAATGATTTTTGAGGCAAAAACTCCAACAATAGATGAGAGGATAGAGGCTTTGGAAAAATTGCACAAAGAAGGAATAAAAACCCGCGCTATGCTTGCACCCTTGCTTCCCTTTGACGCAAAAGAGCTTGTGAAAAAACTTAAAGGAAAGGTTGACAGCATAATAGTTGATAAAATGAATTATCATTATGCTGATTGGCTTTATAAAAAACATAAATTAGAATATGCATTGCAGGACAAATGGCTTGGAGAAAAGAAAAAAGAGCTTATTGACATTTTTAAAAAGGAGAGGATTTGTTTTGAGTTTTTGTTCTAAAACAAAAACCTTAAATATGCCTAAAACCTATTATTCTTAAGATGGTGAAAGCTAAAGCTAAGGGAAAAAAGGCAAAGCCTGTTAAGGCAAAAAAGCCTGTGAAGGCTAAAAAAGAGAATAAAGCAGCAGAAAAAAAGAAGCCAGAAGAAAAAGAGATAGGGAAGGTAACGCACTATTTTGATGGCATCAATGTTGCGGTAGTGGAATTGACAGCGGCATTAAAGAAAGGGGATAAGATAAAACTAAAGGGCGCAACAACAGATTTTGAGCAGAAGGTTGAGAGCATGCAGATTGAGCATGAGCCAGTAGACAAGGCAAAGAAGGGTGATGCGATTGGCATGAAGGTTGCTGACAGAGTAAGGCCTAATGACAGGGTTTATATTGTTGGCTGAAAGGGCATGGCTAAAACTTCTGAAAACTGATTTCCCTTGATTATAAGCAGGATTATTCAGAGATAGATCCTTGCCCTGCTGCCTATTTCGAGAGGCTTGTTTTGGTCTAGTCTTTTTCGAAGCTCTTCCTCTGTTGCATTTTCCAGGTCTTTTAAATATTCTTTAATTGCGCCAATACGAGAAAACATTTCTTTGCAATCATGGGGGTATTTTCTTCTAAATTCTTCGTTAGCATTAAGATGTATGC
Organism: Candidatus Pacearchaeota archaeon; assembly: GCA_016181905.1. Taxonomy (GTDB): domain Archaea; phylum Nanobdellota; class Nanobdellia; order Pacearchaeales; family GW2011-AR1; genus JACOYM01. The sequence goes on from JACOYM010000074.1 coordinate 26,962, forward strand.
GCCCTTCTACATTAATCAATTTTAATAATTTATTTCTTGGGCTTAATCTTTTAAGGTCTCTGTATGTATTAGCTACAGACCATACTTCAGCTTCATACTCCTCATGTATGTCTAACATTGTGGAATGATACATATATAATAAATTTTGTAGTTTATAAATTAAATTGTTTTTTGCTCTGCGCAATTGCGGGATTAAAGCTGTTTTATTCCAAAACAGCTTTTATTCTTCTGATTCCTGCTGCGACTGCTTCCTCTTTTATGATTTTAAACCTGCCTAGCTCGCAAGTATTCTTTACATGCGGGCCTGCGCAAATCTCCTTGCTGAAACTGCCGATGCTGTAAACAGAAACCTTTTCCCCATACCTCTTGTCAAAAACACCTATTGCTCCTTTTTTCCTTGCCTCTTGGGGGGGCATCTCTTCTCTTGTAACCTCGCATGATTTTTGTGCCTGTGCATTGACCAATTCCTCAATCTCTTTTATTTCCTTGCCTGCCAGCTTTCTTGGAAATGAGAAATCAAACCTTAATCTTTCTGCAGTGATGTTAGAGCCTTTTTGCATTATGCTTTCATCTTTCAGAACAACCCTCAATGCAGCAAGCAGGAGATGCGTTGCTGTATGCAGCCTTGTTGTCTGCTCTGCTGTATCTGCCAAGCCACTCTTGAACCTGCCCTCTGTTGCTGTCCTGCTTAGTTTTTGGTGCTTAGATTGCTTTTGTTCAAAATCTTCAATGTCTATGAATAATGACTTCTCTCTAACTAATTCTATTATCATCTCTATTGGGAACCCAAATGACTGATATAAGTAAAATGCCTCTGCCCCCGATATGGTTGCGTTATCTACTTCTTTGTCAGAGATTCCAGCTTCCTTAATATTATATTCCTTTCCTAATCTTTTATTATGAAAAATTCTTTTGAATATCTCTGATTTATCTTTTAATTGCATTAATCTAACAAATTTTTCCTTTCGAACAGGAATTTTTTTGCTAAATATCTTCTCGACTTTTTTTAATCCTTCTTCAAGAACTTTTTCAAATTTACCCTCTTCTTTCTCCAATTCCTCCAAGATTTGCTTTTTGTTTTTCTGCAGATGCTCATAGTCAGAATAAATATCAAAGACTTTGCCCGCGGCATCATTTGTGAAATTATTTTTTATCCCAATCTCTTTTCCATACCTTATTGCTCTCCTGATTAATCTTCTCAAAATATAGCCCTGCTCCTTGTTTGAAGGCAAAATACACTCAGCAAGGATAAAAACAGCAGCCTTGATATGGTCTGCAATTATTCTCATTGCCCTTGTCTCCCCCTGATTTTTGCTGTATCTTTTTCCTGAGAGCCTTTCAATTTCTTTTACAATAGGCAGAAAACACTCTGTGAGATAGGCATCTTTAATGCCATTAAGCATAGCAATTGTTCTTTCCACTCCCATGCCGGTGTCAACATTCTTTTGTTTTAATGGCTCAAAACTGCTGGATTTTGTTTTGTTGTATTGCATGAAAACATTATTCCAGAATTCAAGCCATCTGTTATCAGATGGATCAAACTTTTGCGGGGCTTTTTCCTTTCCTATCCAGTAGAACATCTCTGTGTCTGGACCGCATGGGCCTGTTTCTCCTGCTGGCCCCCACCAGTTATTCTCCTTTGGCAGAAAGGCAATTCTTTCTTTTGCCACGCCTAATGAAAGCCAGATTTTTGCAGATTCTTCATCCTTTGGAGCATCTTTATCGCCAGTAAAGCATGAGACTGCGAGTTTTTCTTTTGGTATTTTAAGCGACTTGGTTAAAAACTCAAAGCTCATTTCTATTGCCTCTTTTTTCCAGTAATCGCCCAAAGACCAATTTCCAAGCATCTCAAAGAATGTATGGTGGTATGTGTCTCCTACCTCGCCTATATCCTGTGTTCTTATGCATTTTTGCACAGAGCAGAGCCTTTTTCCTTGCGGATGCGGCTGGCTCAGAAGATAAGGCACAAGGGGATGCATGCCTGCTGTCGTGAATAAGACAGTTGGGTCATTCTCTGGAATAAGCGGGGCGTTTGGTATAACTTTATGGGATTTAGCTTTAAAAAAATCCAGATATGCCTTAATCAGCTCTTTTCTTGCCTTAACCATGAGAGATATAGCAGATTTTTATTTAAAAAGTTATATGTGGCAAATCTTGCTTGATTATATACTAGAGTTTTTGCTAAATCTTTTGGCATCAAAAGATTTAAATCCACCGCTATTTTTTAAATTACATG